>NZ_JQZX01000005.1:0-24978 GCF_000765975.1 Porphyromonas canoris | reverse complement strand
CTGCCCCTCGACTTGCATGTGTTAAGCCTATCGCTAGCGTTCATCCTGAGCCAGGATCAAACTCTTCTTTGTCATTTTGTTTTTTTACTTTATTCCTATGCTCAGTATTACTTCCTTCTATTTATATAATCAGGTAATTGACAGGGTCACTATATCCATTTATAATGGAGTGTCCCTTGTACTACTTGTTGTATATTGTCCAATATGTCTATGATCTCTACTCAGTTACAAACAGGCATTCCCCGTTCGTGGGTGCAAAGTTACAACAATATTTCGATTAAACAACACCCAGAGAAAATTTATTCTACAAAACCCGAAATCAAAAAAAAGAAGGTCGCCTATTCACTCATAGGCGACCTTTCGTGACCCCGGAGAGATTCGAACTCTCGACCCAATGATTAAGAGTCATTTGCTCTACCAGCTGAGCTACGGAGTCATTCCTTTTCTCAATTGCGATGCAAAGTTAAATAATAGTTTTGGAACTCGCAACAGGAGAACAGAAAAACTTGAAGAAAAAATTTAGTGACCCCGGCGGGATTCAAACCCACGACCTTTGGAACCGGAATCCAACGCTCTATTCAGCTGAGCTACGAGGCCTTTTATTTTTCCGTCAGCAAAGATAGGAAATATCTCAAACATATACGAGATATTTCAAGCAAGTAACAAACAAAATAGAGAACGACATATAATAATATAGGTACCACAAAAAAATCAAAACACAGTTATTCAAATCCGACAAAGAGATAAAACTGTACAGATAACACTGTTTATATGCCAAAGGCTATTTTCGGTAAAAAATGGTTACATTTGTACTCCGTAATCTACTCATAAGTTAACTCCTAAAAACTGATCATTGTGGCAGACACTAAGTATATATTTGTTACGGGTGGCGTGGTCTCTTCTCTTGGAAAAGGGATCGTAGCTGCATCTCTGGCAAAACTAATTCAAGCCAGAGGACTGAGGGTGACCATTCAAAAATTCGATCCTTATATCAATATAGATCCGGGAACTCTGAACCCATACGAGCATGGCGAATGCTATGTCACTACGGATGGACACGAAGCCGATCTTGATCTTGGACACTATGAACGTTTTCTAAACATACCCACCACTCGTGCCAATAATATTACGACAGGAAGAATCTACCAAAATGTCATAAAAAAGGAGAGACGAGGAGACTACTTGGGGAAAACGGTACAAGTGATCCCGCATATAACGGATGAGATCAAGCGCAATGTCAAACTCTTAGGCTCTAACAATGAATACGATATTGTAATTACTGAGATAGGCGGAACTGTTGGCGATATAGAGTCTTTACCTTTTATAGAAAGTGTAAGACAGCTCAAGTGGGAGCTGGGACGCAATTGCATGTGTATTCACCTAACCTATGTTCCGTATATAGCAGCCGCCGGAGAGCTTAAAACCAAGCCGACACAACACTCGGTAAAACAACTTCAAGAGCTCGGTATCCAGCCGGATGTTTTGGTTCTTCGCACAGAACATGACCTAAGCATGGAGCTTCGTAGCAAGGTTGCTCTTTTCTGCAATGTACCTAAAGAGGCTGTATTCCAATCAGCCGACGTTTCTACCATATACGAAGTTCCTCTCGTTCTGCAAGAGCAAGGGATGGACAAGTATGTACTGAACTACTTTGGACTTGAACCGGGAGAGACTCCTGAGATGAAGCCATGGAGGGAATTCCTACAGCTAACAAAAACAGCCAGCGAAACTATTCATATCGGATTGATAGGAAAATATGTGGAGTTACAAGACGCCTATAAATCGATTGACGAAAGCCTCCAGCAAGCAGCGATATACAACCACAAGCTATTGAAATTAGAATATATCTCTTCTGAAATTCTGACAGAAGATAACGTTGTAACAGAACTTGCTCACTTGGATGGTATCATCATCGCTCCAGGCTTTGGCTCAAGGGGAATAGATGGAAAATTGATAGCATTGAAGTATGCTCGCCAACAAAATGTACCGACGCTTGGCATCTGTCTTGGAATGCAGTGTATGGTAATAGAGTTTGCTCGCAATGTATTGGGATATACAGATGCCAACAGCACGGAAGTAAATCCATCGACCACTCATCCTGTAATAGACATTATGGATGAGCAGAAGAATCTTCACAACTATGGAGGCACTATGAGACTTGGATCTTATGAGTGCAAGCTTACTCCGGGCTCCAAAGTTTTTGAAGCATACGGGAAAGAAAACATTTCAGAAAGACACCGCCATCGTTTTGAGTTCAATAGCAAATATCAAAAAGAATTTGAAGAGGCGGGACTTAGTATTACCGGAGTTAATCCTCACACCAACTTGGTAGAAGTGGTTGAGATAGCCAATCACAAGTGGTTTGTAGGAGTGCAGTTCCATCCGGAATATCAAAGTACAGTAATAAATCCAAATCCCCTTTTCATGGCATTCATGAAAGCCTGCATAAACAGCAACAGCAAGTAATCGGCATATAGAAAAGAAAAAAACAACAGATATTTAATGGATAAAAAAACACTCATTGGCTTCATTCTTATTGGAATAGCCTTCATTGCATTTATATATGTAGGAAGACCATCTGAAGCAGAGATTGAAGCGTATAATCGTGCTCAAGACTCAATAGCCGCCCTTTCGGAGAAAAAACACACAGAGGATAGCCTGGCACATTCCCAACAATCTTTGGTTTCTCTACCCGACTCTCTTTCCAGCACACAAAAAGATAGCATTCTATCTCTCTTGGCAAGCAATAAATATGGAGAGTTTGCTGCAGCGTCTCAAGGTAGTGCAGAAGAACTCAAACTTGAAAACGACTCCATATCTATTTCATTGACCAACAAAGGAGCACAGATCACGAATGCTCTTCTTAAAAAGTACAATAAGTATGATGGCAACCCGATCGAGCTCATAAAGGCAGAAGATGCTTCTTTTAACTATACCCTTGTTACAGCAAGCAACAGAATCATAGAAACCAAGGATCTTTACTTCAAGGGTTCTCAGATAGCTCCAAATAAAGTTTCATTCAGTTTGGAAGCCACTTCCGGAATAGGCATGGAGATTATCTATACCCTACAAAACAAATATCTGTTGGATATAGACATAAAGTACAATAATCTCTCTTCCGTATTGGCTTCTAATACACCATATCTTGACGCTTCATGGACACTCCTTGTCTATCAAAACGAAAAAAGTGGAAAGAATGAACAGAGATACAGTGGCCTGGCTTACAAAAAGAGCGGAGAAGATACTGAAAAGCTCAATACAGGTAAGGATGTTACAGAAGAAATAAATGGAAAAGTTCAATGGATTGCGTTCCGAGACATGTTCTTCTCTACTCTTCTCTACTCCCCAACACACATAGAACAAGTATCTCTTAAAAGTCAGATATTGGGTGAGAGCAACATGCTAAAAAAACTCACAGCCAACTTTACTATTCCGGTGTCGGATAAAGGTCAAAAACTAAGCCTTTTCATCGGTCCGCACAACTATGATCTCCTAAAAGAGGTAGATAAAGCCTGGGGCAATGATAACGAGATTACCCAAATCATAGACATGGGAGATTGGTTCAGATTCATCAACATCTGGCTCATCATTCCTATATTCAACTTCCTTGAAACCATAACAGGCAATTACGGAATCATCATTCTATTGCTTACACTTATCATTAAACTGCTCTTGAGTCCGTTTACGCTCAAGTCTTACATGTCTCAAGCCAAGATGAGAGTACTCAGACCTCAAGTAGAAGAGATCAATGCTAAGTATCCAGGCGATGACAACATGATGAAGCGTCAGCAAGCCACAATGAATCTCTACAAAAGCGCAGGAGCAAGCACCATGGGAGGATGCCTTCCGATGTTGCTTCAAATGCCTTTCCTTGTAGCGATGTACCAATACTTCCCTACAAGTATCAATCTCCGTGGAGAAAGTTTCCTCTGGGCTAAAGACCTCTCTACATACGATGATATCATCTCATGGAGCACTCATATTCCGCTTATCTCAGATTTCATCGGGAATCATATCAGCCTTTTCTGTCTATTGATGACAATAGTTCAGATTGTTTATATGAAGATCAGCCAGCAAAGTACAGGACAAACCACCATGCCGGGGATGAAGATGCTGCCATACCTCATGTCTATTATGTTCTTCTTCTTCCTCAACCAAAGTGCTGCCGGTCTCTCCTACTACTATCTGATGTCCATGCTCATCACCATACTTCAAACCTATCTATTCCGTCTTTTTGTAAATGAGAAAAAACTTCTTGCCAAGATGGAAGAAAACAAGAAGAAGCCTATAAAGAAGAGCAAATGGATGCAACGCATGGAAGAGCTTCAAAAACAACAAATGGAGCTTCAAAAACAAAAGGCTCGCAAATAAACGAGGCGTAATAAACAAAAATAGTTCCAAGAATCTCGCTTTGAAGCTGTATCAAAGCGAGATTTTTCTTTACCTCATAACTTCAGAGCTTATGAGATGAATAAAATCCAAAGAAAAATTAGCGATAAGTGTTGCACGAGTAAAATATTTATCATACCTTTGCAACGCAAACGAGAGAAATAGTTTGCGGATCGGTGTGGTAGTTCAGTTGGTTAGAATACCTGCCTGTCACGCAGGGGGTCGCGGGTTCGAGTCCCGTCCATACCGCAAAGGGATGATAGTTTAGGCTATCATCCTTTTCTTTTTATAACAAAGAAATCTCACACAGAGAAAGCTTCTTCCTTTCCATACCTTCCTCTCAAAAGATTATACATACAGACATAAAACAAAACGGGTCCAAGAAAGAATGTATCTCTCTTGGACCCGAAAACTTTCAGCCTTTATATTATCAAGCTATACTAAGTGAACCCTGCCAGGCTCGAACTGGCGACCTCTGCCCTGTCAAGGCAGCGCTCTAAACCAACTGAGCTAAGGATTCGCATGCCAAAGTTACAAAAATCCCTCTGTCTGCCAAACTAAAGCCTCTCACACCATTCTCTTGGTATCCGTCTCGACTCCTTCATCTTTTGCTTGTAGAGCTTTATGGTCAGATCTTCCTCCTCCGTCCGATCACCATTCCTCAATATCGGCATATACCACTTGCTCAATATCCCTTCAAACTCCCCGATGCTAATTGTTGCAAATGCCCAAGAGACCGCCTGACGTATGGTAAGATGATTCCAGAACGGTTTTGTCGCATTGATATCTGCCAATATATCGTCCAAACTCTCCAATCCGTGCTTGTGATAATACATTCTGATTGTCAGAAACACCCTTATCCCATACAGCGGCAACCCCTCACGAAGCGAGAAGCAGGACTCGAACGCCTTCCTCACGACATCTTTCTTCAACACCTTCCCCACATCCGACAGCACAGCATCACACACCGCCCATCCGTCCAGATGTACCAAGATTGTTTTGAAGAACAGCAGCCACTCCTCTTCCGATCGGCACATCTTCACGGCAGCAAAGACATACGCCATTTTCGCTTCAAAGTACAGAGGCAGCAGCTCCGCCATCTCCTCGTGCAATGCGCCAAAAGAAGAATACTCATCCTTAAGAGATCCTGCCAGTTTTCTCAACACCGGGGTACGTACTCCGATGACGGTTTCCGGATTATCCGAAACTTTAAGCTTGACCGAAAAACTCCGAATACTCTCTTCCGATGCTTCCAAAAGACGCTCCTTAATTCCTTTCATCATGATAAATAGACAATAAACAAATATCAACACACCTCTTTCTAAATGAATTCTATCCAAAAGTAATAACTAATACCGGAACCACTGCACAGATTTTGAGTCGAAACGACAATTACCAATCCGAAAAACGATAATTACCAACTCTGAAAATACTAATTAACTATCCAGCAAAAATTCGAAAAGAATCATAAGAAACCGGGGAAGGGAGAGATGAGTGGGATGCAGGTACAAAAAAGCAGTGCCGGAGCATTCGCTCCGACACTGCCCGTCTTTTTGTCTGTATGTTTTCTCCTCTGTTAGAACTTTATGACTGCTCCGCAGTAGATGGAGAATGGTTGTGTCGGTCCGTAGATGTAACCGCTGTCGCGGAATCCGTAAGAGTCGAAATCTTTCTGGAACGAGTTCAGAAGATTGTTTACTCCGGCATAGAGCTGGAGGGTGGATGCGGAGAAGAAGCGCAAGTCGTAAGAGATTTTTGCTCCGAGGTCGAAGAACTGCGGTGTCTGCTCTACGACGCCCCACATCGGTGCGTTTTCTTCTTCACGAGTGTCGGGTCTGAGTCCGCTCTTTACGAGTTCGATGTCTTTCACGGCAGACATACGTCCCACTTCGATGGCGTGAGGCACTTTCATGGTTCCGGTATAGTTGGCAGTGAGAGAGAGGTTGAGAGGTTTTACCGGATTGATGTTCACGGTGAAGTATCCGTAGACGTTAGGTGTGCGCATGAAGTCTTTGGAGAGGATCTCCACGGTTTCGTCATATACGCGGTTGCCGTCTTCCACTTTGAAGGCAAAGCCATCAAGGGTCTTGGGCCCGAACTCCTTGGCTGTGTCTATGTTCTTAGGGTTGTCCGAGTCTTCTCCGGCAAGGAGCGAGCGTTCTGCTCCTGTGGCTTGTGCCACGTCCCATTGGCTCTTTGCGAGTGTAAGTCCTGCCTGAACGGAGAGGATGTTCCACACAAGCTTTCCTTCGAGGTTGAGACCATATACGGTAGCATTGGAGCCGTTGATGCGGTTGTAGATCTTGAAGCCGTTTTCGCTCTTGACGTACTCGGTGTTGAATGCTCCGATGAGTCGGGTATAGAACCCTTCTACCAAGATGTTGGTGCGGACGCTTTCGGTGTTGAAGTACATGTCGGAGCTCAAGCTGAAGCTGTGGCTGTACTCCGGTTTCAGATTGGGGATGTTCACGATCTTTTGTACCTCTCCCTGAACCACTCCTACGTGCAAGTCTTCATCGAACACTTGAGGTGCACGGAACCCTTTGGCGTAAGAGGCGCGGAGGTTGATACTGCTGTTCGGGTTGAAACGAAGTGTGGCACGAGGCGATAGAATAGGCTTGACGCTCTTACCGTCTGCGGTGCGGATGGCGCTGTTTTGGTCGAGACGAGCTCCAAGAAGAATGGTCCACATATCGTTCTTGAATTCCAGCTGACCTATCTGGCTGAAGTTGTGTATCACCTGATTGAGCGGAGGATAGAGGCTGGTCTTGCCGTCTTCTGCCAAAGTCCAGTTGCGGATAGGCATGATGTCGTAAAGGCTGTCGTAGACGTACTCTGTTCCCAAAAGGAACTGTGCCGGCATGAACAAGAGCCTGTCCATGTTGTACTCATACTGCAATCCTCCCATATAGGTGCGTCCCTTTGTGTAACCGTAGTTGATGCCGTAGTTGGCAGGATCTGTCGGTTTGCCCAAAGATCCGAGGGCGCCATCGCCGATACCTCCGTAGTAGCTGTTGCGGTTGATCATCTGTCCGGAAGCATAGGCTTGCAGGTGATGATTGGTATCTTCCGAGAAGAGGTCGTACTTGATGTTTCCGCTGTTGATGTAGTGTTCGGTGCGTTCCGATACGGAAGCCAAGTGGTCCGGGAGATCCAGATGATCTCCCCCACGGCGATATTCATATATGGTATGAGCTTCGGCTGTGAGGTTCTGTGTCGGAGAGATATTGAAGAATGCTCTCGTACCAAGTGCCTTGCCGTTGATCTTACCCATTTCGGAGTATCCGTCCCCATTGGCATCCCAAGCGGAGCGGTCTCTGCTCTGTGCAAACACCACCGCCCCCATACGTGCGTCAGGGCTTACAAGCGCCGCATTCACACCGAGAGTGTTGTCGGGAGTCTTGCCGCCTGTGAATGTCAGATTATTGGAGAAGGAGAAGCTGTTGCTTGTAGGGTTCTTGGTGATGATGTTGATAACACCCGCAATAGCAGAAGAACCATACAACGCAGAGCCGCCTCCTCTTACAACCTCCACACGATCAATCATGTTCACCGGAATGTGTTCCAATCCGTAAACGCCTGCAAGTGAAGAGAAGACAGGACGGCTGTCTATAAGAATCTGAGAGAAGTGTCCATCAAGACCATTGATACGAACCTGATTGAAGCCGCAATTCTGACAATTATTTTCTACTCTCAAGCCGGGTTGGAAAGACAAACCTTGTGCAAGATTCACCGCATTGCTCTGTTTCAAATGAGCCTCACCGATGACACTCACAAGCGTAGGAGCATACTTGCGAAGAGTTGCCTGACGATTGGCTGTTACAACCACTTCATCCAATCTCAACACATCCTCCACAGCTGTAAAGTTTACCTCAACAGTCTTTTTCGGAACGATGTCTAACACTCTCTCCTGAGTGAGGTATCCTGTACCCTGCATCACAATGGTGTACCTGCCGGGCTTCACATTCACTATTCGGTAGTGTCCCGAAGCATCCGTATAAGCACCGAAAGGTGTTCCTTTAATCCTGATACTGATTCCGGCGATATGGTCTCCGGTCTTTGAGTCCAACACGTGTCCCACAATGTTCGCATCGGTTACTCTGGCTTGCTGTTCTACTTCAATGTCGGGAGTCGCATAGACCTGTCCTACACCAAAGGTAGCAATGCAGAACAAGCCCAACAGAGATAGACATGTACTCTTTTTCATTATTACTTATGATTAGTTATTGTTGATATGTATTTTTCTACTAAACGGGAACAAAGGTAGCCATTTGATCCTTTCAGAATATTACCCACAAATAGGTATTTTAAGCCTCAAAAACAGCTCACAGAGCAGGATCTGCCCCGAAAACAGTCTTGTTAAAATAGCAAAACAGGGAAGTTCACCCTCTTTCGCATGACCATCCGATACCCAAAGAAAATTCTTACACCTCCGAAAACATTCCGCATGACCCTATATAATAAGGTAAGAAACAGCACCAAGGGAAAGCGTCCTATCCGAACAGGAAGAGAGGTTTAGAAGTAAAAAATGTAGCAGTAAGGTGCTAACTATTAAGAAAAAAGAGTATCTTTGCACCACGCTTTCGGAAACAGCTATTCAGCCTCAAGGCTTCTTTTATAGCATTCCGTTGGCATTTGACCCTCGCTAAATATTTTAATAACAGTACATAATACACAGAAAAAAGCTATGACTAAAGCTGAAGTTGTAAATAAGATAGCCAAAGATACAGGCTTGGAAAAGCATCTCGTATTGGATACGGTAGAGAAGTTCATGGAAGTTATAAAAGATGCTCTTGCTTCTGATGAGAACGTTTATTTGAGAGGGTTTGGTAGCTTCATCGTGAAGACTCGTGCCAGCAAGACGGCAAGAGATATTTCCAAGAACGTTACGATCCAAATTCCGGAGAGAAAGATCCCTGCATTCAAGCCATCTAAGACTTTCACTTCAAAAATCAAACAATAAGGCTTTCCTCATTGTTAGATCAAAGTAAGACTACTACAAGATAAAGTTTAACATAAAAAACATTACTACCATGCCAAGTGGAAAAAAGAGAAAAAGGCATAAAATGGCCACTCATAAAAGGAAAAAAAGACTAAGAAAGAACAGACATAAAAAGCGCAAATAAGCCATCTTTAGATGTGAGCTTCTGTTCGCTACCTCAAGATTGCAGCTTAACGGCTTTTCAATTTAGAGTAGCACATCTAACTAAGGTAGCATAAGGTAGAACAAACGCATCAATCTAAAGTAAACCTTCAGATAATGCGTTTGTTCTTTTTGTTACCACACCAATCCAAGTAGAAAAGAAAAGACAAACAAAACTTTCCGTGTGAAAAGCGACATCATCATTGACGTACAACCCAAGGAAGTATCTATCGCCGTTGTCGAAAACGATAAGCTGGTAGAACTTCAGCGAGAGAAACAAAATGTGGCTTTCGCCGTGGGGGACATTTATCTGGGCAAGATCAAAAAGATAATGCCCGGACTCAATGCGGCCTTTGTGGATGTAGGCCACCCGAAAGAAGCTTTTCTACACTATAGAGACCTTGGAGCATCGTACCTTTCGGTACAATCTTTTCTCAAAGACGTAGAGAAAAACAAAGGGAAGAGTGGGGACCAGCCATCTTGGAAGAAGATGAAGCTGGAGAAGGACATCAGCAAAGATGGGGCTATAGCCGACATTCTGAAAGCAGGAGACCAAGTGATGGTACAGATTACCAAGGAAGCCATCTCCACCAAAGGTCCAAGACTGTCGGGCGAACTCTCTTTCGCAGGAAGATATTTGGTTCTGATCCCATTCCAAGATAAGGTTTCCGTATCTCAAAAGATACGCTCCGCAGAAGAACGGGCAAGACTAAGACAGCTCGTAGTGAGTATTAAACCCAAGAATGTAAGCGTAATAGTACGGACATCTGCCGAAGGAGTACGAGTGGCAGAGCTCGACTACGAGTTGCGCTCTCTCATCAAAAAGTGGGAGGACACAGCAGAAACATTGGCAAAGAAACCCAAGAACCTACTTCTCCACGAAGAAACAAGCAGACTCCTGAGCCTGCTTCGAGACACCTACAACTCCAATTACAAGCACATCTATATCAATGACAAGAATGTGCTGGATGCGACAAAAGAGTACATTGAACTCATAGATCCGGGACGCGGAAGCATTGTAGAATATTACGGAGAGAAAGCTCCGATATTCGACCATTTCGGTATCACGAAACAGATCAAAAACCTATTCGGCAGGACGGTTACCTATAAAAGCGGTGCATACCTTATTATAGAGCAGACCGAAGCCATGCACGTGATAGATGTCAATAGCGGAAACCGGGCAAGAGGAAGCAAAGATCAGGAGGATACAGCCATAGATGTAAACCTCTCCGCAGCGGAAGAGATTGCAAGGCAACTCCGTTTAAGAGATCTTGGAGGCATCATTGTGGTGGACTTTATAGATATGGGAGTAGCAGCCAACAGGCAAAAGCTATTCGAGTACATGAACGAAGTGATGGCTTCCGACAGGGCTAAGCACAGCATACTGCCCCTCAGCAAGTTCGGTTTGATGCAGATCACTCGTCAGCGTGTACGCCCATCAACTACGGTATCCACCAAAGAAGATTGTCCTACTTGTGGAGGACGAGGCAAGATACAGTCCACACTGTTCTTTGTTGAAGAAGTAGAGTCCAACATAGAAGTGCTCATGAAGCAAGAGAATGTCAATAAACTCGATGTACACGTTCATCCATTCGTAGCAGCATACCTGACCAAAGGATTCCTCTCTTTCGGTTCCATACAAGCCAAATGGAGAAAGAAGTACGGCAAAGGGCTTACCATTGTTCCCAACCAGTCTCTCGGTATTGTAGAAGCTTCATACATAGACAATGAAAAGAACGACCTCTCTCATTTCCTTGAAATAGATGTCAAGGAGAAAGAGAGCGATGCTTGATTCTTGTCAAACCTAAAACAACAGAAAAGGTTAGCCTCCCAAAGTGATGGCTAACCTTTTTTGTTTAGGCTGTTGTGATGATGACCGGCTGCTCCCTGAGCTCTTAAGCCGGTTTCTGTCCGGCTTCTACCATTTTGGGAAAGCGATCTGTCCTCTCCCCTGTCCGGCACAAAGAGAAGTGCAATCTGCCTCTAATTGTTCAGATCTATGTTTATGTCCGGTTTGATAAAGTCGTTCCGGCTGATCTTAAAAGGCTGAATTTCTTCACCTCCATCCACGATAATGGTAACCGAGTCCGCCCAGTTTTGAAGCGAATATAAGGATGAAATATCGTAAGAAACTGTTTCCTTAACGATCTCTTTAGCGGTCCATGTCTTTGATACTCCGGGATTACGATAAAGTTTGAACATCAACGTATTGGGAGTTTGATTGCCCGGATCGTAGACAAGATATACCTTCGTGCCTGCAACTTCCCCCGTAGATCTGTTCCGAACAGAAGTACCGACTACCACATCAAAGAAGCCACGACACACACCGGATAGCAAAAACTCCGCATTCTCTTCGCTGTTTTCCGGATCTGTGATACCTCTTTCTTTTGCCTCTTTGATGGTCAAAGGGTAAGCCACTCTGTATTTCTTAAACCCGGCAACAACGGCATCGTCTATAAACAGCTCTTTCTTCCCTGAAGTCTTACGCTGATACTCCTTATACATAAAAGCAAAGTATCCTCTCTCTATGCCGTCCAAGACAGCACTTTTGGAGGTAACGATACCTCCGCCATCGAGATAACACAGATACTTACCCTCTTTACTTTTCGCCACTGTTGCCTGACTCATAAATCCTCTATCATCAGTATCTGTCTCTTGAGAACAGCTCACAAATGCAGCCATACAAGAGAGCATGAGTAAGATTCCGAATACGTTTTTCCTTTTCATTCTGCTATTGTTTTTCAATTATGCGGCACAAATGTAAAAAAAGTAGTCGGAAAGAAGAAACAAAGAGCTCTTTTCCTCATGGATAGACATTAGAAACATGAGTGTAAAGGCTGTTTCGTTTATGTACCGACAAGATAAAAAATAAGGCAGAGAGACGGACCGACCTTCCGCTCTCTGCCTCAATATCTATCTTTTATACCTATCAGCACCTATGCTTCGTCAAAATCTGTATCCAACAGAGGCATAGAAGCTTATATTCTTGGCACTTCGGCCGCTGTCTCTGAGAAGTTTAGCAAGCCCATATTGAGTTCCGACACCAAGCATGATACGATTCATTTCGACACCGACACCTACTTGAGCACCAAAGTCAAAAGGATGCAGTTTAGACTTTTCATCACCACTTCCCTTAAAGAGATTACCTTCATCTGTCTTTTTATCTCCCTTCTTAGTCTCCACAGTATACTTCCCGGACAATCCATAAGCAATATACGGACCGACATTGACAAAAGCATTGAAAGTATCAGAAAGTTTGAATCTGCTATTGATAAGAACAGGCAAATCCAAATAGTGAAGTCTGTTGGTAGATTTGACCTTTCCCACGGTTGTAATGTGTGTCTCTTCCCAATACCCTTTCATCGAATAGTTGAGACCGGTTTGCAAAGAAAGTTCATAAGTGGGTAAGGTTATAAATGCGTAGTCTACGGTAACTCCTGCACGAAATCCATGGAGCATCTTTACATCTATTGCATCGGTAAGATTGGCTCCCTGATATCCGGCTTGGACAATAAATGTCGGACGATTTTGAGCAACGGCAGTCATACAGAAAAGCATAAAAGCTAAGGTTAAAATCTTTTTCATAATTTCATTTTTTAGTGTTACTACTGTCAAGGTTTTCACTCGATTACCATGTATGAGAGACATAAAAACCACATGCCTCTCTCGCAAATATAAGCAAAAATAACAGGAGAAGGCAATCCAAGAATAAAGACAGATAGAAGTTAGGCATTATAAATGTTGGGATTTTGGCAAGTTGCCGGATGCCCCGACATCTGTTTATAGAGTTTTGCCGAATCTGTTTAGAGGTCTTGGGCATAATCCTTCCACCTCACACCACGAAGCATTTGCAAAGAGGTTTTAATACGGAAAAAAGTTGCTCTTATCACTTTCAATACTTGACCTGAACAGATTAAAGAAGATAAAGCAAGGTTTGATTTCTGAAAACCGGGAGCCGACTGCTACAAATCGAGCCTTGAAGCGTACAAACAAAAGTTTGATTTATAACTCTGTACACGTTCAATCTGTTTTTCATCAACGTTCAGCTCATTTTATGAACAGGTTCAAACTCTTTTATATCCTCGACAAGAAAAAAAGCATCCCCTTATTCCGGATCTTTGCAACACAGAAAGCGGAAAAGAGAAGATTGTCCTGCCAAAAATGTATCAAGATGCTTTTATTTAATTTTCCTTTTACTACCTTTGTCCCTCGGAATAGACCTCCCCATTTATAGGGAAATTTACACTAACATAGACAAGCTACATTTACTTGCAAGATAAAACATAAGGATAAGGTAATCCTATTGCTAAATAGTGATCTTGAGGATTGGCTATTTAAGCAAAAAAACTTACTTTTGTTTTGCATTACTATTACTTAATCTACCACAATGACAAAAGCCAGTACATGTAAGAGCGGAATAGTATCTCGAGCATTAGGCAATACGGTATATGTGCGTATGGAGCGCAACAGCGCCTGCAAAGAGTGTCATGCCAAAGGGGCTTGCCTTGCCTCCGATATAGGACATATAGACATTTCTGTGCAGACACCCCATGCGGCAAGCTATAAACCCGGAGACAAAGTCAGCCTCGAACCACTATTCAACGTTTATCATGCCATACTTTTTGCATTTGTCCTTCCTCTGGTACTGCTGGTCGGGATTGTTTTCGTAGCCAATCACTTCTTTTTGGTATCAGAGTCTGTGAGCTACATTACGGCATTGGGGGCATTGGTAGTGTACTTTGTCATCCTTAAGTTGTGCAACGCTTATTTCACCAAGAAGTATCAATACACTTTGAAAAAGTTAGAATAAGATATGTTTCTTACTATTACATTTTTAGGAGCCTTAGGGGCTTCGGGTGCGGCATTGCTTTATGCTGTATCAAAGAAGTTTCATGTAGAAGAAGATCCGCGCATAGGTGAAGTCCAAGAGGCATTGCCGGGTGCAAACTGCGGAGGATGCGGATTTCCCGGTTGTGGAGGATTTGCCTCTGCTTGTGCCAAAGCTTCTTCTTTGGAAGGATTATTCTGCCCGGTTGGCGGTGCGGAAACTATGGCAAAAGTGGCAGATATTTTGGGGCTTGCGGCTGTTCAGTCCGAACCATTGGTTGCAGTGGTTCGCTGTAATGGGAACTGCGATGCCAGACCAAGGACAAATACCTTTGACGGCGTATCTTCTTGCGCGGTAGCCACAGCTCTCTACTCCGGTGAGACCAACTGCTCTTACGGCTGTCATGGTCTCGGAGACTGCGTCAGAGTGTGCGACTTCGGTGCCATATCCATCAATCCGGAAACGAAACTGCCTGAAGTAGATCAGGATAAGTGTACCGCTTGTGGTGCTTGCGTAAAAGCCTGCCCGAAGTTCATCATAGAACTCCGCAAAAAAGGGCCTAAGAACAGACGCGTATTTGTTTCCTGTGTCAATAAAGATAAAGGCGGCGTTGCGAAGAAGGCTTGCGCCAACGCTTGTATCGGCTGTTCTCTGTGCTTTAAGGAGTGCAAGTTTGAAGCCATTACCATTGCAAACAATCTATCATACATAGATCATACGAAGTGTCGTCTCTGTCGCAAGTGCGTTTCGGTCTGTCCGACCAAAGCGATACACGAGATCGGATTTCCTCCTCCTAAGCCAAAAGTAGAAGAGACAGAGAGTCCGGCAGCCAAGACAGAACAAGTATAAGACTTTTAGAATAAAGCAAAAGATATGCTCAAGACATTCAGAATAGGAGGGATACACCCTCCTGAAGCTAAGCTTAGTGCGGATGCGCCTATCGAAGTATTCCATACCACAAGTACGGTAACCATACCTCTCGGACAGCATATTGGTGCTCCGGCTGAAGCGGTAGTAAAGCGTGGAGATAGCGTAAAAGTGGGTACACTCATAGGTAAAAGTGCCGGTTTCATCTCCGCAAACATACACTCCTCAGTATCCGGAAAGGTTGTGAAGATCGACGATATAGTGGATGCTTCCGGATATAAAAAGCCTGCGATATACATAGAATGCGATAACGAAGATACTTGGGAAGAGAGTATCGATCGCTCTTCTACGCTTATAAAGGAGTGCAATCTCTCATCAAAAGAGATCATAGATAAGGTTGCAGCGGCAGGTATAGTGGGTTTGGGAGGTGCCACATTCCCCTCTCATGTCAAGCTTATGCCTCCTAAAGACAGCAAAGCAGAGATATTGATCATCAATGCGGTAGAGTGCGAGCCGTACCTTACATCCGACCATCGTCTCATGTTGGAGTATGCAGACGAAGTGCTTGTGGGTACCTCCATACTGATGAAAGCCATCGGAGTGGATCGTGCAGTGATAGGCATAGAGAACAATAAAAAGGATGCGATAGCTCTCCTGACACAGAAAGCATCGGAATATAAAGGTATCACGATACAGCCTCTAAAGGTAAAATATCCGCAAGGAGGAGAGAAACAGCTCATAGATGCCGTAACAAAGAGAGCCGTCAAGAGCGGACAGCTTCCGATCTCGGAGGGTGCCGTGGTTCAGAATGTGGGGACAGCATTTGCCGTTTACGAGGCTGTACAAAAAAACAAACCTCTCGTGGAACGGGTTGTAACGATTACCGGGAAACGATTGGCTCGTCCGTCCAACCTGATGGTCAGGATCGGCACACCGCTATCTTCTCTTATCTCCCATGTTGGAGAGATTCCTGCCGGCACCGGAAAGATTGTAAGCGGCGGACCGATGATGGGTAAAGCATTGGCTCAAACCTCTTCGCCGGTGACCAAAGGTACAAGCGGTGTGCTCTTACTGCCTAAAGCAGACACCAAACGTAAGCCTATGCGAAACTGTATTCGCTGTACGAAATGTGTCGGAGTGTGTCCGATGGGATTGAATCCTGCGTTCTTGATGCGCGATGTAACGTTCAAAAACTGGGACGAAGCCGAAAAGAATAATATAGTGGACTGTATAGAGTGTGGCTCTTGTAGCTTCACCTGTCCCGCAAACCGCCCTCTTCTCGATGAAATACGCTTAGGCAAGCAGAAAGTGATGGGCATCATCCGCTCCCGTAAATCTTAAAGACTAAACACAATCAGACTAATGGATAATAAGTTTCTGGTATCTCCCTCTCCTCATATACACAGTGGAGACAGTATAGAGAAGAATATGTATGGGGTTATCATAGCTCTCACACCCGCTCTTCTTGCCTCATTTTATTTCTTCGGACTGGGTGCGGTCGTCGTTACCATAGCATCCGTTTTGGGATGTGTAGCCACCGAATATCTTATCAATAAGTATCTCTTGCGTCGTGACGAGCTTACCATCACCGATGGCAGTGCCATTCTTACCGGCTTGTTGCTCGCTCTGAATCTCCCTTCAAACCTTCCCGTGTGGATTATCCTCGTGGGTGCATTCATTGCCATAGGTATCGGGAAGATGTCTTTTGGAGGTTTGGGATGCAATATATTCAATCCCGCACTTCTCGGACGCGTGGTACTTCTGATCTCTTTCCCTGTACAGATGACCTCTTGGCCCAAGCCTCTCCAATGGACTCAATACATTGATGTAGAGTCCGGAGCCACTCCGCTCGGAATACTGAAAGGTGTAAAGATGGGCATACAGGGCAACAGCCTGGACATGATCCCCAATACTCTCGACCTTCTTTTGGGTCAAATGGGAGGTTCTCTTGGGGAAGTGAGTGCCATTGCACTGCTTTTGGGTCTTGTCTATATGCTCGCAAAGAAGATCATCACATGGCATATCCCGGTAGCGATACTCGGTACCGTTGCCATCTTTGCCGGAGCATTGTATTTGTACGACCCTACCGTCTATCCTACTCCTGATGTACACCTTCTAACGGGAGGTATGCTACTCGGAGCGATATTCATGGCTACAGACTACGTTTCATCTCCTATGACCAAGAACGGGATGCTCATCTATGGTGTCTGCATAGGTCTCATCACGATGCTTATCCGTGTCTTCGGTTCATTCCCGGAAGGTATGTCTTTTGCCATTCTCATTATGAATGGTATCACACCCATTATCAACCTGTATGTTAAACCTAAACACTTTGGAGGTAAAGTAGCGAAATGAAGAAGTTAGGATCCACATTGCCCAATATGTTCTTATCTCTTACCATCATCTGTGTGGTAGCTTCGGCTTTGTTGTCTTTCGTTTACAATGGCACCAAAGATATCATTGCGCAGTCCAAAGTGGCAGCTTTGGAGCGTGCGATAGGCGAAGTAACACCGGAGTTTGACAACTCACCCTATCAAGAACAAGTAAAGATTCTCGTAGAAACAGACAGCTTGTCGGTTTTTCCTGCAACGAAAGACGGAGCTCTTGTAGCCACTGCCGTGCAGTCCGTTACACATAAAGGATTCAGCGGAGACGTTTCTATCCTGTTTGGTTTCGACTTGGAAGGAAACATCATCAACTACTCCGTGCTATCCATGCAAGAGACTCCCGGTCTCGGTACAAAGATGACAGACTGGTTCAAAACAGAGAAAGGCAACCAGTCCGTACTGGGAAGAAACCTCAACAACGGCGATCTGAAAGTGAAACAAGACCAAGGAGACGTAGATGCCATAACTGCCGCCACCATCTCCAGCCGTGCATTCCTTGATGCCGCAGCCCGTGCACATATTGCACAGAAAGAGTTCGTTGCAAGCAGAAACAGTGCTCCATCACCATCAACAGAAAGTGAACAAGAATAAATAGCCATGAATATATTAAAGTCATTAAAGAACGGAATCGTGGACGAGAACCCTATCTTCGTCCTCCTTTTGGGTATGTGTCCCACGTTGGGAACGACCTCTTCTGCCATGAATGGGTTCAGTATGGGAATGGCGACTATGTTCGTACTCATCTGCTCCAATCTGGTGATCTCTCTTATCAAGAATCTCATTCCGGACAAAGTTCGTATCCCGGCTTTCATCGTTGTCATCGCAACGTTTGTTACCCTCGTTCAGTTTTCCATGGAAGCCTTTCTTCCGGCTCTGTACGAAAGCTTGGGTCTATTCATTCCACTTATTGTGGTGAACTGTCTTGTGCTTGGTAGAGCAGAAGCTTTTGCCGCTAAGAATGGCACGCTATCCTCTATCGTGGATGGTCTTGCCATGGGTCTCGGATTTACTGTGGCACTTACACTGCTCGGTCTTGTGCGCGAACTTCTTGGCACTTGGCACGCATTCGGGTACAAGGTTCCGGGCTTGGGAGAAGAGTATGGAGCGTTGGTATTCGTTCTTGCTCCCGGAGCATTCATCGCCTTGGGCTATCTGATTGCCATCATCAACACCCTTCGCAACAAGTCTAAGGCATAACACACAATCTTTCAACAGATAAAAACAAAACAGTATGGAATACTTCATCATATTCGTTTCAGCCATATTGGTGAACAACATCGTGTTCTCCCAATTTCTCGGAATATGTCCGTTTTTGGGTGTATCTCAAAAGCTCTCCACCGCATTGGGTATGGGAGCTGCGGTAACCTTTGTGGTTACGATAGCTACACTGGTTACGATGGCGATCAATCACTTTATCCTGGTACCGTACGATCTGGGTTATATGATGACAATATCGTTTATCCTTGTCATTGCAGCTCTGGTTCAGATGGTAGAGATCATTCTCAAAAAGATCTCCCCTGCCCTTTATCAGGCATTGGGAGTATTCTTACCTCTGATCACCACAAACTGTATGATACTCGGTACTGCCATTATCATCGTACAAAAAGATTACGACCTGCTCCGCAGCCTTACCTTTGCCATCTCTACGGCGATAGGTTATACCATTGCACTGATAATATTCTCTGTCATTCGTGAGCAGCTCGCTCAGACAGATGTGCCAAAAGCCCTCAAGGGTATCCCCATCGCTCTCATCGTTGCCGGTATCCTTGCTCTCTCTTTCATGGGATTCGGCGGATTGGTATAGCAAGAGCTTGAACAATATAAAGGGAACGCCTCCTGAGTTTGAATAAATGACTTAGGAGGCGTTCCTTATTTTTTACCCGGATGTTCCCACTACTGACACACTCTCTTTTTAAGACGAAAATAAATTCTGTTTAACAGGGACAAAAACAGCTCTGAACACGAAAACAGAACTCTTTTAACACGGATAAATCATAAAATCAAGGCCTGAATGGCAAGATTTACGCTTCGATTCGTACCATTCAAGCCTTGTTCTCTACAAATTGGGGCTTTCTTTGCACCTCCGAACGAGTTAAGAGAAAAATATAACCCTATTCGAAGAAACTATTAAACGGCTTTACAGAAATATTCAAACACTCGAAAAGGAGATTTCAAACACCTATGGATACCACCGCAAATCCGGCAAGCAAGAGGTGTAGTGAAGAGGATAAATCTGGCAACCACTCCTCTATCCCATGGGATAAGTACGTAACCAATCTGAAACGAGTGTTACTACTGCGTCCAGACGTTTGGAAAGTACTCTCGGAACAGCGATGTAAAATGATCTATCTGCTCCGGTGTATGCTCCTTAACACCCTTGAGTCTGTACTCCCATCCCATGGTTTCGTACTTGTGGACGCCATAAGTGTGATAAGGAAGTATCTCGACCCGGTCGATATTCTTGAGCGGAGAATACTTTTCGCACAATAGCCGGATGTCCTCTTCCGAATCGTTGAAGCCGGGAACCATCACACATCTGAGGCGTACAGGCATATCGATCTCTTCGAGATACTTTGCCGTCTTCCAAACCTGGTCGCAAGAGTGTTCCGTGAGCTCGTGATGCTTTTCATTGTTTGTCTGCTTCACATCCAACAGTACCATATCTATGAGATTGTACACCTCCTTGACATCTTCGTTCATGATGCTTCCGTTGGTATCCACACAGATATGGATGCCGTTCTCTTTGAGCTGTCTCATGATGGGAATAAGGAGACGAGCCTGCAACATGGGCTCGCCGCCACTGAACGTAACACCTCCTTTTTTTCCGAAAAATGCCTTTTCGCTTATGGCACGACGCACCACTTCGTTCTCTTCAATGTTGCGTCCTTTGGTGAAAGGGATGGTGTCGGGATTGGCACAATAGGCACACTTGAAATTACATCCTTGCATAAAGACGACGAGCCGGAGTCCCGGCCCGTCGAAAGTACCCATTGATTCAAATGAGTGTATTCTTAGCATAACTGCGAAGTAAATGATTATCTCATTCTCTTGTGGAAGCTACGAGAGATAACTTCCAACTGATGTTCTCTGCTGAGCTTGATAAAGTTTACGGCATATCCGGAAACACGGATGGTCAGCTGCGGATAGTTTTCCGGATGCTCCATTGCATCTTCCAGCATGGCACGGTTCAAGACATTCACATTCAAGTGGTGAGCCATCTTGGAGAAGTATCCGTCCATCATGCTTACAAGATTTTCCACTTGCTCCTCTTTGTTTGAACCCAAGGAGTGAGGTACGATGCTGAACGTATTACTTACGCCGTCGAGAGAGTCGGAATAGTCGATCTTCGACACGGAAGAGAGAGAAGCGATAGCTCCATTCTCATCACGACCATGCATCGGATTGGCTCCCGGAGCAAATGCAACGCCTTTGGCACGTCCGTCAGGAGTGGCACCGGTCTTCTTTCCATACATCACATTGGAAGTGATGGTGAGGATAGAGAGTGTAGGCTCGGCATTCTTGTAGACAGGAAGAGCCTTTAGAAGATCGCTGAAGTAGCGGGTAACCTCTATTGCCAAAGAGTCCACACGGTCGTCGTCATTACCATAGCATGGGAACTCACCCTCTATCTTGAACTCTTCCGTAAGACCGTCTGCATTTCTCAAAGCCGTTACTTTGGCATGCTTGATGGCAGAAAGAGAGTCTGCTACGATAGATAGACCGGCTGCTCCATACGCAAGATTGATGGCAGGATTGGTATCCACAAGAGCCATCTGTGCTTTTTCGTAGTAGTACTTGTCGTGCATATAGTGGATGATGTTCATGGCATCGTTGTACACGCGTGCTACTTCCACAAGGACTTTCTTGTAGTTCGCTATCACTTCGTCAAAGTCCAAAACATCGCTCTTGAGTGGAGGAATATCCTTTACGACCACTTCTCCGGTAAACTCGCAACGTCCTCCGTTCAGAGCCAACAGAAGTGCTTTGGCAAGATTGGTTCTTGCACCGAAAAACTGAATCTGCTTACCAATCTCCTGGAATGATACACAGCATGCGATACCATAGTCGTCGGACTTTCTTACACCGCGCATCAAGTCGTCATTTTCATACTGAATGGAGGATGTGTCTATGGATACCTGTGCACAGAAATCCTTGAATCCTTGTGGCAGATCTTGTGCCCAAAGGACTGTCATATTAGGCTCGGGAGAAGGTCCAAGGTTATAAAGCGTCTGCAAAAAGCGGAAGCTGGTCTTCGTTACCTTGTGTCTTCCGTCCTGCAAGCGTCCTCCGATAGACTCTGTAACCCATGTAGGGTCTCCTGCGAAGATTTCGTTGTAGGAGTTCATGCGCAACTGGCGTACCATACGCAGCTTTATCACAAACTGGTCTATAAGCTCCTGCGCAAAAACTTCGTCAATCTTACCGTGAGTAAGATCGTATTCTATATATATATCCAAGAAAGAAGAAACATTTCCCAAAGACATCGCAGCTCCGTCTTGCTCCTTCACTGCCGCAAGGTAAGCGAAGTAAACCCACTGAACAGCCTCTTGTGCCGATGTGGCAGGACGGGAAACATCGAAGCCGTAAGACTGTGCCATCACTTTGATATCCTTAAGAGCCTTGATCTGTTCGCTGACTTCTTCTCTCAATCGAACTCGTTCTTCGGACATAAATCCAAGCAGAGAGTTAAGATCTTCTTGCTTAGCTTCGATCAGGCGATCCGCACCATAGAGAGCCAAACGACGGTAGTCTCCTATCACGCGACCACGTGCATAGTTGTCCGGCAAACCGGTAAGGAAACCAAGTGAACGATACAGACGAATCTCCGGAGTATAAACATCGAATACTCCATCATTGTGTGTCTTGCGATAAGAGTGGAAAATCTCTTTTACTTTTTCGTCCAAATGTACACCGTTCTCCTCGCATGCTTTGTCCACGACACCGATTCCACCAAAAGGCTTGATGGCTCTGCGAAGCAGTTCATCTGTCTGAAGACCTACTATCACCTCGTTTTCTCTGTCGATGTATCCGGGGGCATGAGATGTAATGGTCGAAATAGTCTTAGGATCTATCGAGCGTACACCGTTGTTGTCTCGTTCTTCTTTCAGAGCAGCAGTACAGATGCTCCAGATTTTCTTTGTTCTCTCCGATGCAGGTTGAAGAAAAGAAGCATCTCCGTTATAGGGAGTTACATTTCTTACTACGAAATCACGAACATTTATTTCGTCATTCCATAAGCCTTTCTTGAAGTCCATGTCTTTTTCTTTTAATTTGTTAGATGAGGTTGTGTTATTTGCATATTGAATACCTGCTCAAGATGCAGTGCAAAGATAATAGGTAAAAGATAGATGGGCAACACCAAGAACAAAATATAAGTTAATAAAACAAGTAATTTCGATAGAAATCTATTAAAAATAGAGTAATAATAGTCCCAATATAAATATTTACAGGCAATCAACAGATTTATTTCGAAAAATCAGACTTACAATCATAGTTAATTTATGTTTCCACAACAGTGATATATAAAGGGAAACTTGAATAGAAAAAACAGTACATACTTTCTTGAACTCAAAAACAAAGATGCTAACTTTGTGATAACCCAATACACCTAATAATGGCTCTTGATATAGAAAAACTGAGAGACTTTGCACTATCTCTCCCTTACACTACGGAAGATCTTCCTTTTGGTCCTGATGTCATCGTGTTCAAACTCTTCGACAAAGTCTTTATGCTACTCCCCTTGAACAACGAAGATGGTGTCCGCTTTAATGTGAAGTGCGATCCGGATCTGGCTGAAGATCTTCGGATGCACTACAATGCCGTAGTGCCTGGGTATCACATGAATAAAAGGCACTGGAATACGATATATATAAATAGAGATATGAGCGATGCCGACATTCTGGAACAGATCAGAGCATCCTATCAGCTTATTCTTGATAAGCTCCCGAAACGCCTGAAAGATACTCTGAATATTTCTTGAAAGCGAAAAATATGTTTGACTCATAAACCCATAGAGACAAAGCAGACATTGCAGCAACTAAAAAACTAAGAGGCCAAGCATCTCAATATTTTTTTGAGCGATGCTTGGTCTCTTGTGTTATCAGGAAGAGTTGTACCGCTGTGCTTACCTCCTCCGAATACATTCCTATGTTTGCTCTTCTTTGACCCAATAAAAAACAAGAAGATAATGTCTTAGCAACTTATTTCTTCTTCAGAAACAGAGATTATTTTGTCTTTATAAAATTCCTATTCCCCTAATATACAACCTCTTCTATTTACTTTCTCATTTTCTATTCTTCACTACTTTGTACGATGAAAAGAGAAAAATATCCTGTCATCTATCTCTTACATACAAGTTCTCACAGTCTCCACCATTTCCCTTTCTCCTTTTCAAATATACAAATTCTACTTTCTCTTCCTCTATCTTCTCTTATCCGCTTTCCTCGCGAAAATATGAAACAAAAAAAGTGGCGAATGAACAAACAAAAAAAAATCAAGAGAAAAAGATGAAGAGGGAAAGTAAACCAAAAAGCAGAGAGAAATAGAGCGAAAGAAAAATAAAAAAAGAGGATGAATAAATAGAATAGAACGGATAAATAGACAGATGGGTATAGAAAAAAGTCAAAATAAGGAGATGCAAACAGGTAGATAAAGAAAAAAAATGAAGGAGGGTAAAAGGATTGAAGAGCGGTGTTTTGAAGGGGAAATAACTCTCTTCTTTGCATTATGGAAAGAGCAAAAAAGATTAAAGAGAAGATAACAGAGAGTTCCATCCCTATTTTCATTTGGAGTGGAGAAAAAGCAAAAAGGAATGAGGAGGAAAAAACAGTAAAGCCGGCAAACCTATAAAAACAAAAGAGAGAGCCACGTTCCTGTTACGGTTCATGTCTCTCTCCTTCTCTATATAAGTGGCGGCTACCTACTCTCCCATTTGCATATTCCTTAGAAGTATGGAAAGAGAAAAAGGATTGAGGAAGAGGAAAAGTAGCTATTCCATCTCTATTTTCATACAGGGAAGGATAAGAAGAAAGAGGATTAANAGAGGAAAAGTAGCTATTCCATCTCTATTTTCATACAGGGAAGGATAAGAAGAAAGAGGATTAAAGAGGAGAAAGAAGGAAGCTCGTATGTATCTTAATGCAGAGGAGGAACGGAGTGAAAAAGATTAAGGAGAAGATCGCAAGGAGCTCCATTGGTATTTTCATACGGAGTGGGGAAAAAGCAATAAGGATTGAGGAGGAGAAAAGAAAGAAGAAGCAAACCGGCAAACCTATAAAAACAAAGGAGAGAGCCATGTTCCTGTTACGGTTCATGCCTCTCTCCTTCTCTTCAAGTGGCGGCTACCTACTCTCCCATTTGCATAG
>NZ_JQZX01000004.1:0-433 GCF_000765975.1 Porphyromonas canoris | reverse complement strand
TTTCCGTGGGAGATACAGCGATGCCTTCCACCACCTTCACCAGGGTTACTTTCACCTCCTGCCCGTAAGCCGTACCGGCGGAATTGGTAGCATACGCACGAGCATGGTAGACCTTACCCGGAGTAAGGTTGCCGATGCTTACCTTGAAGCTGCCGGTCCCGGAGCCTCCGGAGACTTTATCGTTGGAAATAGTGGGAGACGAACTCATGGCATAGCAGACGCCACGATCCGTAACCGCCGCTCCGCCATCTGCGGAGACATTCCCCTCGCACTCGAAACTTGTTGTGGTGATGTTGGAAACAGAGCCGGTTGCCACCGTGGAAGCTTTTGCAGGCTCTTTGGGATCTTTCTTGCATCCCATAACAGACAGGGATACAGCCAGTAATAAAAATAGTACTCTTTTCATAATCATAAATTTTGTTATTTTCTCTTT
>NZ_JQZX01000003.1:0-61199 GCF_000765975.1 Porphyromonas canoris | reverse complement strand
AGGCCACAGGTGCAAGTGCAGTAATGTATTCAGCCGAGTGGTACTAATCTCCCGAACGCTTATATTGAGAAGATCTCTCAATTAAAGGGTATTGTAGTTTTAGGACTATGTTCTTTTCTCCGTATATGTTAGACATACAGCGTGGAAGAAGTGTGGGAAGATATACTTCGGACACGAGAAAGAGATAGCGAAGAAGTCGGAGCGGGAAACGAACGAGACAAGGGAAACAAAGAAACCGACGGACTTGCGAAGCCAATAAAGGTGGCTATAGCATCGGGGATCCACCTCTAACCATTCCGAACAGAGCAGTTAAGCCCGATCACGCACTATGCAAATGGGAGAGTAGGTAGCCGCCACTTGAAGAGAAGGAGAGAGGCATGAACCGTAACAGGAACATGGCTCTCTCCTTTGTTTTTGCANCATTCCGAACAGAGCAGTTAAGCCCGATCACGCCGATGGTACTATGCAAATGGGAGAGTAGGTAGCCGCCACTTGAAGAGAAGGAGAGAGACATGAACCGTAACAGGAACATGGCTCTCTCCTTTGTTTTTATAGGTTTCTTGAGAATTGTTTTGTCGTCAAGTGTATTAGAAATTAAGAGGTATTCCTTAGAATCTTTACAAAAAGGCTAAGCATTGTCAGCTTGTGATGCTGAAATGCTTAGCCTTTCTTGTCTCTAATAAGATTGTAGTAATGCTAATTGTTTTCTTTATGAGGGCTCAGAGTATTCTATTCCAAGAGCTTCTGCAACACCTTTACCATAGGCTGGATCCGCTTTATAACAGTTTGTTATGTGGCGTAGCTTGATCTCTGTGGGTATGTCTCCCATGGATCGGGCAGTGTTTTCAAAAAGTACTTGCTGTTGATCCGGAGACATGATGTGGAATAGGTCTCTTGTCTGGGAGTAGTAATCGGAGTCGTCTTCTCTGAAATCCCATTGATATGCGGCTCCGTCTAGCTCCAATGGAGGTTCTTTGTATTCATTTTGATCTTGCCAGTGACCGTATCCGTTGGGCTCGTAGCCGATACGTGAACCATAGTTGCCGTCTACTCTCATGGCACCGTCTCTGTGATACATGTTGAGGAAAGGACAACGGCTTCTATTGACGGGTATCTGGTGATGGTTTACTCCAAGTCTGTAACGTTGAGTGTCTCCGTATGAAAACAGGCGTCCTTGCAGCATCCTGTCGGGGGAGAAGCTGATGCCGGGTACTACGTTCGCGGGATTGAAAGCGGCTTGTTCGACATCTGCAAAGTAGTTTTCAGGATTTCGATTCAGCTCCAAAAATCCGACTTCAATGAGGGGGAATGTCTTTTGGGACCAAACCTTTGTGAGGTCAAAAGGATTGTAAGGAAGCGTTTTTGCCTGTTCTTCTGTCATGATCTGTATTTTGAGTGTCCAACGAGGATATTCGCCTCGTTCTATACTTTCATAGAGATCTTTTTGATGACTCTCGCGGTCTTTTCCGATGAGAGCTTCTGCTTCCGCATCAGTAAGGTTTTTTATTCCTTGCTGTGTATGGAGATGAAACTTTACCCAGTGCCTTACTCCTTGCGCATTTATGAATGAGAAGGTATGGCTTCCATAACCGTGCATATGACGATAGCTTGCAGGTATGCCTCTGTCGCTCATTGTTATGGTTACCTGATGAAGTGCCTCGGGCAAAAGGGTCCAAAAGTCCCAATTGTTTTGAGCGCTTCTCATGTTGGTGCGCGGGTCTCGTTTTACGGCATGGTTGAGATCCGGGAATTTGAGAGGATCCCTTAAAAAGAATACAGGAGTATTGTTTCCGACAAGGTCCCAATTACCCTCTTCTGTGTAGAATTTGATGGCAAAACCACGAATGTCTCGTTCCGCATCTGCGGCACCTCGCTCTCCTGCTACTGTAGAGAAGCGGACAAAAAGATCGGTTTGCTTTCCGATTTCGGAAAAGATTGCCGCTTTGGTGTATTTTGTGATGTCATGAGTTACGGTAAATGTTCCGAATGCTCCAGATCCTTTAGCATGCATGCGACGCTCAGGAATCACCTCTCTGTCAAAGTGGGCAAGTTTTTCCAAAAACCAAATGTCTTGCAAGAGCATAGGACCACGTTTGCCTGCAGTAGCAACATTTTGATTGTCTGCTACCGGAGCTCCTGCTGCTGTTGTGAGTTTGTTCTTTTCCATTTTTTCTAAAGTGTTAAATTTATGATGAAGTATTTATTCAGACGCTTTTAATTTTTACTCTGTACGGTTTTTATTCTATTCACGTAAGCGTCTAATTTTTGTCTGTCTCGTTCGGAGAGAACTCCGGTTTTGGATTTCATTACATCGGTATAAATTACGTTGGATAAGCAGAGATGCCTTTTCATTCTGTTGAAAATGGATCCCGTGTGAATCTTGTATGTTGCAAACAAGACAAGGTTTTCAGGTAGCTGGTTAGGAAGTTTTTTAGCGCCTTCTATCCAGATCTTACTGGGATGCTGATTGACAACAAACCATCCACATGTCCAACTCCCCAGCATCAATAAATCCGAATTTTTTATTTGCTCAAATTTAAAGTCTGAAAGAGCTCCAAAATTTACATCTACACCTTTACTCCACAGATACATTGCCATCTCTCTCGCCCATGCAGCTGTTTTCCCTTTTTTGCTTTGATATAATATAGTTGCTTTCATATTATTTTTATGAATTTCTACTGAGACAAAGATATTTAGAGATATTCTCAAAAACAATTGAGTCATTATTGGATCATATAGATTTTGTCTATAATAGTTTTCTACTGTCTTGTTTAGTTGCAGAATATTTATGACAGCACAATTCATGGTAATAGTGCAGTATTGTTTTCTTAATTTCATTCAAAGATCTTTTGTTCAAGATTTTTTCTGTTTGTTCAGTGTTCAAGAACAACTTTGCAAGAAGAAACAATATTGGAAGAGACCCAAAAATAATGTAGCTTTGCCAAGTGAAAAAGAATCAATACGTATGGCGAAGGTAATAGCTATAGCAAACCAAAAGGGGGGAGTTGGTAAGACCACCACAACTATAAATCTTGCGGCATCTTTAGCTGTTTTAGAAAAGAGAGTTTTGGTTGTAGATGCCGATCCACAAGCTAATGCATCTTCCGGATTGGGAATACTCCTTGATACATTGGAGGCAGATATTTATGACTCTCTTATGGATGGTTTGTCAGCCAAAGAGTGTATTGTTCCTACTTCCATTGAGCATCTGGATGTCTTACCTTCTAGTTCCGATCTCGTTGGAGCTGAAGTTGAATTGCTAAAACGAAAAGAGAGAGAGTTTGTTCTACGATGCCTTGTTAATGAAGTGCGTGGGGAATACGACTATATTCTTATAGACTGTTCTCCCTCATTAGGACTTATAACTGTGGGAGCTCTTATAGCTGCAGACACACTTTTGGTGCCGGTACAAGCGGAGTATTTTGCATTGGAGGGTCTGGTCAAGTTATTATCTACGTTTAAGACTATAAAGCAAACTCGTAATCCTTCTTTAGAGATTGAGGGCTTTTTGGTAACGATGTATGATGCTCGTACTCGTCACTCGAATGATATTTATGAGGATCTTAAGGCCAGATGCAAAGGGATGGTATTCTCTACTGTTATACATAGAAATACTCGTTTGAGTGAGGCATCTAGTCATGGGAAACCGATATTATATTATGACGTAGATAGCCGTGGAGCTCAAAACTACATGCAGTTGGCGCGTGAGATTTTAGCAAAAGAGGACTCACGGAAGTCTGCTGTTTTTGCATCCTAAACGAAAATATAGTGAGATTTTAATGAGTAAAAAAAGAAATAGATCGCTTGGAAGAGGATTAGGATCTTTATTGGGGGATGATATTATGCCTGATATTCAGCCATCAGGAGCATCTTCTATATCGGAGATACTTCTCGAGGAGATAGAACCAAATAAAGAGCAACCACGTTCTTTTTTTGATGAAGATGCGTTGTCTGAACTTGCTAATTCTATTAAGTCTGTTGGCATTATTCAGCCTATTACTGTATTTGTAAATAAAGGAGAAAAGGGCAAGCGTTATAAAATAATATCGGGAGAGCGCCGATATAAAGCTTCTCTTATAGCCGGTTTGACTACCATTCCTGCCTATGTTCGTACAGCAGAAGACGAACAGGTTATGGAGATGGCTCTCATTGAAAATATTCAGAGAGAAGATCTCAATCCGATAGAGGTTTCTCTTGCTTTTAAAAGATTGATAGAAGAGTATCAACTAACTCAAGAGGAATTAAGTTCGAGAGTTGGAAAAAACAGAGCTACAATAGCAAACTATCTTCGCCTTCTCAAGCTTCCGTCAGAAGTTCAGATGGGTCTTAAAGATAAAGTAATAGATATGGGGCATGCTAGAGCACTGCTTCCATTGGAGGATTCTGCTTTACAGATAGAGTTGTATCGTCAGATTTTGATAGACCATCTTTCGGTGCGTCAAGTAGAGGCTATTGTCAAGCGATACAAAGATGATGAGAAGCGATTGGATAATGATACTACTGAAACGGGCACTCCCAAGAAAACAGCAGAAAAAGCCGTAGAGTTGGATCTGTTGGCGCAGCGTTTCTCGGCAATATTTAAGACAAATGTAAACTTTAGTCTGAGCAAACAGGGGAAAGGCAAGATTACTATTCCTTTTACTTCAGAAGAGCAGTTGGAAGAAATCCTTCATCTTTTGGACTCACTTCCCAATAAATAAAGACTTAAGTCTATTTACCATGGATTCTATGAGGTTTATAAGATTGTTTATAGGAGCTTTTATCGTCAGTATTATTTTTGCATTGAATGGATTTTCAGCAGAAAAAGTTCTGATTGATAGCTTAGAGATAACAGAAACAAATATCTCCGTGGCAGAAACTACGACAAACCCTGCTAAGTCTCCTAAAATTAAAAAGCCTTTTATTCCCAATTCTACAACAGCTCTCCTTTGGTCTATTATACCCGGAGCCGGGCAGCTTTACAACAGACAGTACTGGAAACTTCCCATAATAGCCACAGCATATACGGCTTGCTATTATGCAATATCATGGAATCATGCCAACTTAACAGACTATGCTACTGCATATTCAGAGTTTAGAAGTCCTAATCCGATGGAGCATTCCACTTGGAAAGACTTTGTTCCTTTTGGACAAGATCCCGAAACATACATAACGAATCCTTCTCTCAAAACCTCTTTGGAGAACAACTTAAAACGAGGGCGAGACTTTTTTCGCCGTAATAGGGACTTGAGTATTATTGTTGCTGCTGCAGTCTATGCTTTGGTTATGGTCGATGCTTATGTAGATGCCGAGTTGTTCACATTTGATATTAGTCCGGACATTTCAATGTCTGTCCAGCCGACCGTTCAAAGACATGCTTTTTTGCCGCAGCAGTCTCTTGGCGTTGGCTTGGCATTTAGTTTTTAGTTTTCTCCAATCCTAAATCTTGTTTCAATGATTAGACCAAGATATTTACTTTTTATCAGCTTATTTTTCTTTTCGTATCTCTCTTCCAAGGCAATAGAGAGTTCGTTGGACTCTCTTGAGATTGTTACGGTGGAGGCAGATCTTGGATTATTACCGGAGAATTTAGATGAAAAAGTAGATAGTCTGATCTCTCAGAGATATACCGATTATTATAAAATTGGTAAGCCTAATACCGCATCAAAAAATCAGGTCTATCCTTCTTATCTCGCAGACTCTGTTTACATAAACCGATTGGCAGCCCTGCCAAGCAGAATACCATTGAGCTATAATAGCGTTGTCCGGGAGTGTATAGAGCTATATGTCAATAGAAGAAGGGCTTTAGTTTCCACCATGTTGCCAAAGACCGGGTTATATTTCCCCATGATAGAGGAAGTCTTCGACAAGCACAACCTGCCCCATGAACTGAAGTATCTTGCTATTGTAGAGAGCAACCTTAATCCGTTTGTCGTGTCAAGGATGGGCGCAACAGGTTTGTGGCAGTTTATGCTGAATACCGGAAAGGTTTATGGTCTTGACATCAACAGTCTCATAGATGAGCGCAGGGATCCTCGTCTTGCCACAGAAGCTGCCGCTCGTTATTTCAAGGATATGTACGAGATCTACCAAGACTGGCTGGTTGTTATCGCTTCGTACAATTGCGGTCCCGGCAATGTGAATAAAGCGATACGAAGAGCCGGAGGAAAGAGAAAATTTTGGGACATCTTTCCGTATTTACCCAGAGAAACTCGTGCTTACGTCCCCCTGTTCATAGCCGCTTACTATACGATGGAGTATTACAAGTCTCACGGTATAGAACCTCAAACGATGGATGTGGTATTGGCTACGGACACTATACATATCCGAACGAAAAGGACCTTCGAAGAGATCAGCCTCCTTTCCGGCGAGCCTGTGGACGTTATCAAATCTCTCAACCCCAAGTACAAGCACAACATTGTTCCCGGTACTTATACTACGCAGGTGCTCACTCTCCCTACTCAGGCGGCTTTGACCTTCTCTTTCAAAAGGGACTCATTGAATGCCCTGGCTCCTTTTGCAGGTAAGGGCGAGGAAGTAAAAGAGGTCGAATATAAGGAGATTTACCACACCGTAAGGAAGAGGGAGACATTTGCTTCTATCTCCCGAAAGTACGAAGTAACGGTAAGCGAGATCAAAGAGTGGAATGCCGGCATCTCTTCTCTGCGGGTCGGAACAAAGCTGCTTATAAGACTGCCTAAAGACACAGATGCCTCAAACATCACCGTAGCCGGCATAGACACCACAGAGCCACAGAAAAACAAAAAACAGCGTTCGCGTGTAACAACGGGATCGGCAAAGCGATATTATACAGTAAAGAAAGGAGATACTCTCGGAGGGATAGCCGCTAAATACAAGGGAGTAACCGTAACATCTCTCAAGCGAGCCAACGGACTCAGGAGTAACAACATCAAAATAGGTCAGAAACTAATCATTCCTTAAGAATAAAGAAGGAGCAACTACTGTTTTTAGAACGATTATTGTATGAACAAAATTCTGAAAAAAGAGTTTCTCTCTCCCCGTGTCGTCCGATTTGAAGTGGAAGCGCCCCGGATTGCGAGGTCGCGCAAAGCCGGGCACTTTGTGATTCTTCGTGTCGGAGAAAAGGGAGAAAGAATACCTTTGACCATTGCCGGAGCAGATCCGGAGGCAGGCACCATCACACTTGTGGTACAGAATGTAGGTCGCAGCTCGAAGAAGCTGTGCGAGTTGTCGGAGGGCGACTATATCCAAGACCTGGTCGGGCCTTTGGGGCAAGCCACTCACATAGAAAAGTTTGGCACCGTTGTTTGTGCCGGAGGGGGAGTGGGCGTTGCTCCGCTGTTCCCCATTGTTCAGGCGATGCACGAAGCCGGGAACAGGGTCATCGTCGTGCTGGCTGCCCGTTCCAAGGAGCTTATCATCATGGAAGAGCTCATGCGCCGGCACTCGGACGAAGTGATCATCATGACGGACGACGGCTCGTACGGACAGAAAGGGCTTGTAACCGAGGGCGTCGAGCAGGTGATTCTGAGAGAGAAGGTAGACCTTTGCGTAACGATCGGGCCTGCCATCATGATGAAGTTCGTATCGCTTCTGACCAAGAAGTACAACGTCCCCACCATGGCATCGCTCAACACCATCATGGTAGACGGCACGGGGATGTGCGGAGCTTGCAGAGTAACCGTGGGCGGAAAGACACGCTTTGTATGCGTGGACGGGCCGGAGTTTGATGCTCATCAGGTAGACTTTGATGAGATGTTGCTTCGTCAGGGAGCTTACAGGGAGTATGAACAGGAGTTGAACCGCAGAGAAGATTAAGCCCTATGCCAACCGAAAAAGAGCAAATAGCAGAACGTCGGGCAGAAGAGTGGAGAGAGCTGTTGCGCAAGAGCGTCAAGGCGAAAGACCGTATCGCAACCCCTCGTGTCGTGATGCCCGCGTTGGATCCCGACATCCGGAACAAGAACAACGAAGAGGTCAATCTCGGGCTCTCTCACGAGCAGGCCGGACAGGAGTCGGTGCGCTGTCTCGACTGTGTGGATCCCACCTGCATGAACGGCTGTCCCGTGAGGATCCATATCCCGACCTTCATCAAAAACATCGAGCGTGGGGAAGTGCTCGAAGCCGCTCGCGTCCTGCGGGAGACCACGGCTCTCCCCGGCGTTTGCGGACGTGTCTGTCCGCAGGAGAAGCAGTGCGAGTCTCAATGCTTCTACACCCTCAAGCTCAAGAAAGAGCCTGTGGCGATAGGCTACCTGGAACGTTATGCGGCAGACTTCGAGCGCGAGCATACGCTCCGCCACGCAGCCGAAAAAGCCCCCCTTCCGAAGGGCAACGGCATCAAGGTTGCGGTTGTGGGCAGCGGACCGGCAGGGCTTTCGTTTGCCGGCGACATGGCAAAGTACGGCTACGACGTCACGGTCTTCGAGGCGCTGCACGAGATCGGAGGCGTGTTGAAGTACGGCATCCCGGAGTTTCGCCTGCCCAACGACATTGTGGAGTTTGAGATCCGCAAGCTCCGCGAGCTGGGAGTAAAGTTTGAGACCAACTGCATCGTGGGCAAGACGCTCTCCTACGAAGATCTTCACCGGGAGGGCTTCAAGGGATTGTTCATCGGCAGCGGGGCAGGACTTCCGCGCTTCATGGGCATTCCCGGAGAGAACCTCGTGGGCGTCATGTCCAGCAACGAATACCTCACCCGCGTCAATCTCATGGGAGCTTTCTCCCGAACGAGCGAAACCCCCGTATCGAGAGGGCTCAGCGTTGCCGTCATCGGAGGGGGCAACACCGCCATGGACTCCGTCCGCACGGCTCTCCGTCTGGGAGCCAAGCGAGCCATGATCATCTACCGGAGAGGTCTGGACGAAATGCCTGCCCGTCTCGAAGAAGTACACCACGCACAGGAAGAGGGAGTCGAATTTCTCACCCTTCACAACCCCATCGCCTACAAAGGGGACGAAAAAGGACGCCTCACCTCCATCCTGCTCCAGAGGATGGAGCTTGGCGAGCCGGACGCATCCGGGCGCAGATCCCCCGTGCCCATCGAGGGCGACGTGGTCGAAATAGACGTGGACGAAGCCATCGTCAGCGTGGGTGTCTCTCCCAATCCGCTCATCCCTAAGAGCATACAGGGGCTCACCATCACCCGACACGGCACCATCGTCGTGAGCGAAAACAACCAAGCCGACATCCCCGACATCTTTGCCGGCGGAGACATCGTGCGTGGAGGAGCCACCGTGATCCTTGCCATGGGAGACGGCAGAAACGCAGCCAAAGGCATGCACGACTATCTGACCCGAACCTACATGGCGCATTGACGAGACCCGAAATACCGATTCTCGAAGTCCCATACTCTCCCGAAGAGTGTGGGACTTCTTTTTCCCCCCTCCCTCCCATTCTGTCCCTGAAAAGGGAATACCCAACATCTTCTTCCGCAAGGAAAAAAAATTCTGTGCGCATGAAAAAAAATTTACGTGCGCACGAAAAAAAATTTACGTGCGCATGAAAAAAAATTTCTGTGCGCATGAAAAAAAATTTACGTGCGCATGAAAAAAAATTTCTGTGCGCACGAAAAAAAATTTACGTGCGCATGAAAAAAAATTTCTGTGCGCATGAAAAAAAATTTACGTGCGCACGAAAAAAAATTTCTGTGCGCATGAAAAAAAATTTCTGTGCGCACGAAAAAAAATTTCTGTGCGCATGAAAAAAAATTACGTGCGCATGAAAAAAAATTTCTGTGCGCATGAAAAAAAATTTCTGTGCGCATGAAAAAAAATTTACGTGCGCACGAAAAAAAATTTACGTGCGCATGAAAAAAAATTTCTGTGNTTCTGTGCGCATGAAAAAAAATTTACGTGCGCACGAAAAAAAATTTACGTGCGCATGAAAAAAAATTTCTGTGCGCACGAAAAAAAATTTCTGTGCGCACGAAAAAAAACCTCTGTGCGCACGTAAAAAAAACTGCTTGGGCAAGGAAAAAAAATTGTGTGGCCAAGAAAAAAAATTTTTGTGGCCAAGAAAAAATATTTTTGTGGCCAAGAAAAAAAATTTTCTTGGCCAAGAAATTTTCGCCAAATCCTCAAGGAATATAATTTGCTGTTAAACAGGAGATTACATTTTTACGATTAAGGTTGAAATAGTCGAGCCGAAAGTCGGCCTCAAAACGGGAAAAAAAGCCTCTGTTTTTCCGCTTTTTTTCGCTGTTTTCTGCCCCGATTTTCAATGCCCGGAACGCTTTGTCGGACCCTTTTTGTTCGTACTCTTTTCTTCATGAGAGTGCAGGGGGGAAGAGGCCGGGCGGTAACAATCCGGAGAAAAGCTCTCAACTCTCCGGGCGTTTGCCGCCTGTTTCGGGAGCTTGCACCCGTAACGAAAGCAACGCCGATACGTATCGTACCGACGTTGCTTTTACTTGTTTATCTGTCTGTCCCCTATTGATTTGCGGCAAACGATGCGGAGCCGTGGGGGAGAAGTGATGGCAGACGGGCTGTTCGTCCCGCCGTCATCCCATGATGATCCCCACGGTGAGCTGCGCGGCAATCACTCTGGCGAACATCGTGAGGGGGTAAACCGTGACGTAAGACACCGCAATGGTGTCGCCTTTTACGAGAGAGGAGGCGTAGTCGAGAGCTATGGGATTGGCCATGCTGCCGCATACAACTCCTGCCGTGTGGCTGAAGGAGAGCTTGAACCACTTCATGCAGATGTAGCCGATGATGAGGGGAGGCAGGACGGTGACGGCAGTGCCGAGAGCCATCCATATCAGTCCGGGACCTTGCGAAAGGGTCGCGAAGAAACCTTCTCCCGAACTGAGCCCGAGCGCAGCCATGAAAAGCACGATGCCGAAGGTGCGTATCATCAGATTGGCGCTGGAGGTGATGTAGGTGTTCAGGTGGAGCCTTACTCCGTAGGCACTCATCAGAATACCGGCAATGAGCGGACCTCCGGCGATTCCCATCTTGATCGGCGTGGAGATGCCCGGTATCACAATGGGGATGGCACCCAGCACGCACCCCAGCAGCATCCCTATAAAAAGGGTTACGAGGTAGGGTGTGTCCAGCTCTTTCAGCTCGTTGCCCATCATCCGGGAAAGCTCCTTGAGGTCGCTTTCTTTGCCCACGACGGAGAGCCTGTCGCCCATCTGCAGGCGGAGAGAGGGAGAGGGGAGCAGCGTGATGCCTGCGCGGATGACGGAGGTTACGTTGATGTTCATCCTGCTTCTGAGGTCTAAGGATGCCAGACGTACGCCGTTGATCTCCTGTCTGGTTATGATGATTCTGCGGGATGCGAGCGATTCGTTGGCGGCTTCCCAGTCTATCACTTCTTCTCCGGGCCGGACTCCTTTTGCCTCTTCACCCAAAAGAAGCAGTATCTTGGGATGGTGTTCCTCTTCGCTCACGACAAGGACGTGATCGCCCGGCTGCAGCTCCGTGTCCGACTTGGGCATCATAAACCGTCCCTCCCTCCAGATCCGCGAGACCAGCATGGGTACGGTGTTGAGCGTCATGAGCTCCCTGATGGTTTTGCCCGCAACGGCGCTGTTGGTTATGAGGTACTCTTTGGTGATTGTCTTGACGGTGTCGTCTTCTTCTGCCGATGCTCCGGAACGAGGCACCTGCGTCTTGAGAATGGCTATGACGATAAAAACGCCGATCACCCCGAAAGGATAAGCTATCGCAGTAGCCATAGCCATCTCGGCAAGCGTCTTCGAGAGCACTTCCTGAGATGCTCCCTGATGTACCAATACTCCGCTGACGGCTTCCTGAGATGCCCCCAAGACCGGCATGTTGGTTACGGCTCCACTCAATACTCCCATCAGATGAGGGAGAGATTGGTTGGAGATAAGATAAAGAACCACTATCACCACAATACTCAGAACAATGATGGCTGTAGCCCAGAGATTGAGCACGATGCCTCTCTTCTTCAGAGACTCGATGAAGGCCGGACCGACCTGAAGCCCCAGCGTATAGACATAAAGGATAAGCCCGACGTTGATGGTAAAGGCAAGGATCTCAGAGTCCACTCTCAGCCCGAAGTGCGAGCAGATGATACCGATGAAGAATACCATCGAAAGCCCCAAAGACACCCCCTTGAAGCTGAACTTGCCTAAATACATCCCTATACCGCTGACAAGGAATAAGGCTACTACTGCCTGTAAGATGGAAGGTTCGGTGAGAAAAGATATGATTTCGTCTGTCCACATATTATATATATACTACAACTTGTCTGTAAGATCTTTATTGTTGCTCTTTGGGTCTGTGATAATAGACGGCAGAGTGCGCCGGCGCACTCTCGGCATACTCTGTGGTATATGCCGTTACGGTGATCTGTATAAGCGTATCCTCCGGTATGTTGCCAAGAGGAATGGTAAGCTTTTTTTCTTTTATCCCGATACGTGAAAGGTATTCGGAGGTTTCCGTCCGGACATCATTCCCATCCATGGAGATATAGATGTTGAATGTGGGAGAGTCTTTCCCTGCATAGCTCCACTCTGCCACCAGTGTATCTCCGTGCAGAGAGAAGTCCGTAATCTCCGGGACAGACTCCGGTGCTGCCGGATTGGATGATCTGAGCGGAAGAAGAGCCGGGCGAGTGAACGCTTCTTGGCGCAGATAGTTCCAAAGACCATACTTATTGTCAAAAAGCTGCTCGGCTCTGAAGAAACAGATTCCTCCCACTCCGGACTCGGCTCGGCAGCTGTCAATCTGTTGTTTGAGATCTGTGTAGTCCCATCCGCCTTGACTTTTGAGCATCTTGTATGAGGCAAGCCCGGCTACCATCTTCCCATCCATCTCTCTGTTCCACTTCTTGAGGTGATAGAAGAAGTCTTCTCCCTTAAAATACATCATCGGGACTACAAAGTCTATCTTCCCCGAACGCTTCCATGCCACGGGATCTTGATGAACAGACTCTTTTGCCGTCCATACATGTCCGTTGTTCTTCACACCATTGCTATACTTCCCGATGGGTGATGCACTGACTTGAATGTGCGGCTTTACGCTTTTCACTCTGTCATATATCATGGAGACTGTCCTGTGAATATTCTCCTCTCGCCATGCAGAGTGGGAAAGATTGCTTTTGGATCTTTTGTAGGAACGTTGGTCATTCAGCTTCTCAGCTCTTTCGGGATACCTGATATAGTCCAGGTGGATACCATCTATATCGTAGTTGGAAGCAAGCTCTTCTGCCATATCCGCAAGAAACTTTCGAGCATGATCGGAAGCCGGATCCATATAGATCTCCCCGTTATGACGAATAGTGTGAGCCCTGTACCTTTTTATGTAGGAGTCTTTCGGTGCGTGTCTGAATTCGGAGACATTTGCCATTTTAAGGGTAACCATCCAGGCATGACATTCCATCCCTCTGTCATGACACCCCTGTATGACATAAGCAAGAGGATCATAGCTTTTATCTTGCGACATTGCAGCCCTGAAAGGCAGCATGACCGGCTCAAACTTACTCTTGTAAATGACATCTCCCCGCCCTCTTACCTGTATAAATACGGTGTTGAAATGTGCAGACCGGAGGCTGTCGAGCATACAATCTATCTCTTGTCGTTGTAATACCGCTGTCCGAGCCTTGGGCCAATCCAGACCGTAAAGTGTCGTCAGCCAGACTGCGCGCATCTCTCTTTTAGGATAAAGACTTGTCGGTCGTTCCGCAGCGGAAGGAAGTATAGAACTTAAAACAAGGATAGCAATAAGGAGTAGAGGTCTTCCGGTCCTTATTGCCATTCTTATAAAGGTGGTGCTGTTCATGGTTTGTCTGATATTAGCTTGTAAAATGGATGTGGTCTATAAGCCGCACTTCGCCGCAATAGACTGTAATACATCCTACCGGTACCCGACTCTCTTCCCAGCATTTGATATCTTCGAGACTCTCTCCATCCACGATAGAGAAGTATTCCACTTTCAAGTGAGGAGTTTGGTCTATTTGCTCAATCACGGCTTTATACACCTCTTCCACAGAAGATCCTTTACGAAACAGCTCTACACCATGTTTAAGAGCTTTGTAGATGAATGGAGCAGATCGGCGTTCTTCTTCGTTGAGCCGAGTGTTGCGAGAACTCATTGCAAGTCCATCCTTTTCCCTCACTATTTCACAAGGGATGATCTCAATAGATACATCCGGCATGAGAGAGAGCATTCGGCGAATAACGGCAATCTGTTGAAAATCTTTTTCTCCAAAGTATGCTTTATCCGGCTCCACTATTCTGAAAAGTTTGGAAACCACCTCCGCAACTCCGGCAAAGTGTCCGGGACGATGCTTACCTTCCATGACCTCTGCCACTCGTCCGAGATCGAAAGGAGATTGGCGAGGTTCGTCTTTAGGATATATCTCTTCCACTGTCGGAGCAAAAACATAGTCTGCTCCTGCCTCGGAGAGTAGCCTTAGATCTCTGTCCAGATCTCTCGGATAGGTCTCAAAATCTCTTGCGTTGTTAAACTGCGTGGGGTTCAGGAAGACGCTGACTACTGTAATATCATTTTCGCTGATGGAGCGTTTGACCAAACTGATATGTCCATCGTGAAGAGCACCCATTGTAGGAACAAATCCTATCTTCTTTGCTTGCGTTCTCTCTTCTGAAAGTTTCTCTTTTAGAAGCTTTATATTGTCTATTGTTACCATTTGGTGTTTGTTCTGATTATGTTTTTATTATGTCCGCAAAGTTACCCAAATAAATAGGATTTTATTACTTAAACTCTGTCATTTGTCATATAAGAATGACGTTTTAGCGGATGATATATGACATTTTAAGATGTTATATGTTACTTTTGGCTTAGTATATCTGCCGTTTTCTGCAGTCAGGACACTTGGGTTATGCTTTTGATTGTACTTTATCGTTCACAATAGCAAATAGTACAAAACCTAAAAACATATATCATGAACTGGAATAATATGACTATCAAGTCGCAAGAGATCATTCAAAAAGCGATAATGCTTGCGCAACAAGAGCATCAACAATCCATCGATCCCCTGCATATCCTTCTTGCTATAATGGAAGAAGCAGAGCATCTGTCCGGTTATATATTCCCAAAGATCGGAATAGATCCGGAAACTCTCAGGAAACGAATTAAAGATAAAATAGCTTCTCTTCCTCGTGTAACAGGGGGAGCTTCGGAGCCCTATCTCTCTTCAGCTTCAAATGCAGTGCTTTCCCATGCCTCTCAACTTGCAACGGATTTCAAAGACCAATACGTTGCGGTAGAACACTTACTGCTTGCCATCCTTCAGAAAGGAGCGGATGCGGCACATCTTTTAAAGGATATGGGAGCTACGGAGCAAGCACTTAAAACAGCAATTATGGAGCTGAGAAAGGGAAGCAATATTACCTCTCAATCTTCGGATGACAACTACGATGCACTCGGCAAGTATGCTCAAAATCTCACAGAGAAAGCTAGAAGCGGTAAGCTGGATCCGGTTATCGGTCGGGATGAAGAGATACGAAGAGTGTTGCAGATCCTTTCAAGAAGAACGAAAAATAACCCTATCCTGATAGGAGAACCGGGGGTAGGGAAGACTGCCGTAGCCGAAGGGCTTGCTCACCGTATCGTTAGAGGAGATGTCCCGGAGAATCTAAAAACCAAAGAGGTCTATTCGCTCGATATGGGAGCTTTGATAGCCGGTGCAAAATACAAGGGAGAGTTTGAAGAGCGACTCAAAGGAGTGGTAAACGAAGTGTCTAAATCGGAAGGGAATATCATTCTTTTCATAGACGAGATTCACACTCTTGTGGGAGCCGGAAAGAGTGAAGGGGCGATGGATGCCGCTAATATTCTGAAGCCTGCTCTTGCTCGTGGCGAACTGCATGCGATAGGAGCAACGACGCTCAACGAGTATCAAAAATATTTTGAGAAAGACAAAGCTCTCGAAAGACGCTTCCAAATCGTAATGGTAGAAGAACCTGATGAGTTGAGTACTATCTCTATCCTGCGAGGAATAAAGGAGAAGTACGAAAATCATCATAAGATCAGAATAAAAGATGATGCCATCATAGCTGCCGTAAAACTATCTTCTCGTTATATAACAGACAGATTTTTACCGGACAAGGCAATAGATTTGATGGATGAAGCATCTGCCCGATTGAGAATGCAGATAGACTCTTTGCCGGAAGAGTTGGATGAAATCTCTAGAAAGATAAAGCAACTGGAGATAGAGCGTGAAGCCATAAAGCTCGACAACGATGAGCTCAAGATGAAAGCCATACTTGCAGAAATTGCATCTTTGAAGGAGGACGAGATGCAGTTGAGAGCACGTTGGCAGAAAGAGAAAGAGCAGATCGGAATCATCCAAGCCAACAAGACGGAGATCGAAGAGCTTAACTACCTTGCGGATAAAGCAGAACGCGAGGGCGATTATGGTAAAGTCGCCGAAATAAGATATGGGAAAATAGAGACCAAGAAGAAGCAGATAGCGGAGGCAGAACAGGAACTGATCAAAATACAAGGAGATAACGCAATGGTCAAAGAAGTGGTGGATCAGGACGATATAGCCGATGTTGTCTCCAAATGGACCAATATTCCTGTAAGCAAGATGATGTCATCGGAGAAAGAGAAGCTGCTGCACTTGGAAGAGGAGCTGCACAAAAGAGTGGTGGGACAAGAAGAAGCTATCTCTGCCATCGCTAATGCCGTGAGACGTTCGAGAGCAGGGCTTCAAGATCCTAAGCGACCTATCGGCTCTTTCATCTTCTTGGGAACGACTGGTGTGGGTAAGACAGAAGTGGCAAAAGCTTTGGCAGAACTGCTGTTTGATGACGAAAACATGATGACACGCATAGATATGAGTGAATATCAAGAAAAGTTTTCTGCAACTCGTCTTATTGGTGCACCTCCGGGATATGTCGGATACGATGAAGGAGGACAGCTCACAGAGTCCATAAGAAGAAAGCCTTACTCCGTGATACTCTTCGATGAGATAGAGAAAGCACATCCGGAAGTGTTCAATATCCTGCTTCAAGTCTTGGATGACGGACGACTGACAGACAACAAAGGACGTACCGTGAACTTCAAGAATACTATTATCATCATGACTTCTAATCTCGGATCCGATATTATCCGAGAAAGCATGGAAGAGTATGAACGTACCGGATCGGACAGAGTCTTGAAAGAGAGCAAAGAGAAAGTGTTGGCGCTTTTGAAGAGAACGATACGACCGGAGCTTCTAAACCGTATAGATGAAACAATAGTGTTTGCTCCTCTATCGCAGGAAGAGATATTTAAGATCGTCAGACTGCAACTTGAAGGAATACGGAAGATGCTCGAAGAAAATATGATAAAGATAGACTTCTCTGAAGAAGCCGTGAAAGAACTTGCTTTGGAGGGATATGATCCGCAGTTTGGAGCAAGACCCGTGAAGAGAGTGATCAAGAGAAGAGTTCTGAACGAGCTTTCCAAAGCATTGTTGAGCAACAGTTTAAGCACAGACAAAACCATTCTTGTGGATTATAAGGAGGGAGAATACGTTTTTCTTCAATCATAATTGTAACAAATGAGTTGTTGTCTTGCTTGACAGGGGAATAGAAAGAAAGCCCGGCACGAAAGTCAATGCCTGATCTCAACAAGTGATTTGGCAAGATGCTTGTCTCTTGAAATAAAATACGTTGAACCTGTTCGCAAATCTTCATGAACAGATTAAAGAGTTTCACTAAAAGCTTAAACATCTTCGAGTCGAGGCATGATTTGCGAGCTTCAAGGTTTGGTTTCTGTAAATCAGGGTGTGATTTTCACGAGTCATGCCTTGATTTATAGTTTTTATCCTGTTTAGCAGAAGATTTGAACATGGTCAACTCTTTTCTTTAACAGGTTCATAATAAGATTCAAACTCGAAAATTCATCATTGAGAACAGGTCTCGGCTGCCGGGCATTACCTTTACCTCTCTGTACAGATTGTTGAAACGATATTGAATAGCTATCTTTGTAGAGATATATTGATAAGAAAATGAAGTATATTCAGTACAGGTTTGAAATATCCTTTTCAAGTGAAGCTAAAGATATAGAGCGGTCTCTGATATTCGATCTTCTCTCCCAATTTCTTGCCGATGGCGGTTTTGAAAGTTTTGAACAGACGGACGAAGGCTCATTGTTGGCTTATGCTCCAAAATCTTCTTCTCTGACGGAAGCGGTGGAGGAAGCCCTCAGAGCTTTGCCGATAGATGGATTCGAAATATCTTATTCATCGGAAGAGATGGAGGATAAAAACTGGAATGAGGAGTGGGAAAAGAACTTTTTCTCTCCCATTACCGTGGCAGACTGCTACATCCGTGCTCCATTTCATGCCCCACATGGCGGAACGGCTCCTTGTACAGAGCTACTCATACAACCTCAGATGGCTTTCGGAACGGGACATCACAGCACGACATCCGGAATGATCTCTCTACTGAGTGAAGAGGAGTTACATGGCAAAAGTGTCCTGGATATGGGGTGTGGTACCGGGATATTGGCTATCTATACCGCCCTCAAAGGAGCCGAAAACATTACTGCAATAGACATAGATGAGTGGTGCTATCGGAACACTTTGGATAATGCCCTCCTCAACAATGTTGATAAAATCATTGTACTGCATGGCGATGCGCAACTATTGAAAGAGTCCGCCCCGGTAGATATTTTCATTGCCAATATCAACAGAAATATTATCATGGAAGATCTTTCCCTTTATATCTCTACCATAAAACCGGGTGGAGCAATCTTCCTAAGTGGATTCTATAAACAGGATGTGCCCATGATAGAAAAAGCGCTTTCCGAACATGGATTTGGGATAAGAAAGCAGATTGTAAACAATGAATGGTGCGCACTCATGGCTGCACGAAATAACCAATGACACAAAAGATACAACAGATATGGATGATAAGTATAAGTTGATAGCCCTGGATTTGGATGGTACTCTTACCAATGACCAAAAAGAGATCTCCAAAGACACACTAAAGTATATCATAGGCATACAACAGGCAGGGCTCAAAATAGCTCTTGCTTCGGGACGTCCGACACATGGTGTTTCTCACATCGCAAGACAGTTGAAGCTGGATGAGTTTGGAGGTTATATGCTTTCGTATAATGGCGGAAAGATCATCAGATGTTCCGATGGTAAGATCTTGGCTAACCACTGTTTGGATCTGGATCTGATCCCTGTATTGTACCAATACGCAAAGGATGCGGGGCAGTCGATTTTAACTTATACATTTGATGCTGTCATAACTGAAGATGCGGATCATGAGCTGGTAAAGCATGAATCTTTCCTTAATGGCAATATGCCTATCCGAAAGGTAACGGATTTTGTGGAAGCAGTGGTAAAACCACCTCACAAGGTTGCCATAATCGGAGAGAAGAAACCATTGGATAAGATATTTGCAGAGCTTGTTCAGATTTTAGGGCAACGAATCAATATATACAGGTCGGCAGAAACCTATCTCGAAATAGTTCCGGCTCAAATAGATAAAGGTAAAGCCCTCTCTTTTCTTTTGAGCGAACTCAACATGACACCTAAACAGCTCATCGCGGTAGGGGATAGCTACAACGATCTTTCCATGATCCAGCTTGCCGGTCTTGGTGTTGCCATGGGCAATGCAACGGAAGCAGTCAAGCAGTGTGCGCACTATATTACGAAAAGTAATAATGAAGACGGCGTTGCGCATCTTATTCAAAAGGTATTCTTTCATGCGGAAGACAAGAAAACCATAGACCTTGAGTACTTCAACTCACTCATGCAAAACACTCTGATGAGTACGCTCGGCATCAAGTGTACCCACCTGTCGGAAGGAAGAGTGGAAGCGACCATGCCGGTGGATATTCGTACCCGTCAGCCGATGGGAATCCTTCATGGGGGTGCAACGCTTGCTTTTGCGGAAACACTTGCAGGATACGGGTCTGTTTTTCTCTGTGATGAAAATGAAATACAGGTCGGTATGCAGGTAAGCGGCAACCATATATCGTCCGCTCACGAAGGGGATGTGGTAAGAGGCGTAGCTACCATAGTACACAAGGGGAGAAGCTCTCACGTCTGGAATGTGGATGTTCTGACCGGAACGGATAAGATTATCTCTTCCATCCGAGTAGTCAATAGCATCATAAAGCGTAGATAGTAAAGTGTAGATGTGCAGAGAATAATTGCTATTTTTGTACCTCTTAAAACAAAGAAAAAAGTAACATAAAGACGATGAATAAGGATATTGCAAGTAAATATGATCCCTCATTGGTGGAGGATAAGTGGTATAAATACTGGATGGAAAATAAGATATTTTCCTCCAAACCGGACGCTCGTGAACCATACACGATAGTGATGCCTCCTCCCAATGTAACGGGTGTATTGCACATGGGACACATGTTGAACAACTCCATTCAGGATATTCTTATTCGACGTGCAAGAATGATGGGAAAGAACGCTCTATGGGTTCCCGGAACAGACCATGCCTCTATTGCCACCGAAGCAAAAGTGGTAAATAAGTTGGCAGAAGAGGGTATCAAAAAGAGCGAACTTACAAGAGAGCAATTCCTTGATCATGCTTGGGAGTGGACAGATAAGCATGGAGGCATCATCATGGAGCAGCTCAAGAAGCTGGGTGCTTCTTGTGATTGGGACAGGACAGCCTTTACAATGGATGAAAATCGCTCTCAAAGTGTGATAGATGTCTTTGTTGATCTGTACAACAAAGGCTATATCTATCGTGGAGTGAGAATGGTCAACTGGGACCCTAAAGCTCTTACGGCACTATCCGATGAGGAAGTAATCTACAAAGAAGAGCAGAGCAAACTTTACTACTTGAAGTATGAAGTGGTAGAAGAGCCGGGAAAATACATCATTGTTGCCACAACTCGTCCGGAAACTATACTTGGTGATACTGCCGTTTGTGTACATCCGGAAGACGAAAGATACAGCTATCTGAAAGATAAGCATGTACGTATCCCTCTTGTAAATCGGGAGATACCGATAATCATGGACGAGTATGTCGAGAGAGAATTTGGTACAGGATGTTTGAAAGTAACACCTGCGCATGATGTAAATGACTATATGTTGGGAGAGAAATATGCTCTTCCCTCCATAGATATATTCAATGACAACGGCACTTTGAACGAGCATGGTCTTCAGTACAAGGGCATGGACAGGTTCGATGTAAGGAAGCAGATTGCAAAAGATCTTGCCATGGCCGGATTGATGGAGAAAGAAGAGGCATACGTTAATAAGGTCGGATGTTCGGAGCGAACACAAGTACCTATCGAGCCAAAACTTTCGATGCAGTGGTTCCTTGATATGAAGCGATTGGCTCAACCGGCTATCGAGGCTGTCAAACAGGATGATGTTCTTCTTGTACCTGCCAAATTCAAGAACACATACTTCCATTGGATGGAGAACATAAAGGATTGGTGCATCTCTCGTCAGCTTTGGTGGGGGCATCGTATCCCTGCTTACTTCCTGCCTCAAGGCGGCTTCGTTGTTGCATCATCTAAGGAAGAGGCTTTAGTCTTAGCACGTGAAAAGAGTCAGGACAATACGCTTACCCTTGAAGATCTAAGACAAGAAGAAGATTGTTTGGACACTTGGTTCTCTTCATGGTTATGGCCTATATCGGTTTTTGGAAGCGTTATTAACCCGACAGAAGAAGAGAGAAAAGAGTTGGAGTATTACTATCCAACCTCCGACCTGGTTACCGGTCCGGACATTTTGTTTTTCTGGGTTGCACGTATGATTATGGCAGGTTATGAATACACCGGAAAGCGTCCGTTTGGCCATGTTTACCTTACCGGAATTGTGCGCGATGCTCAAGGACGAAAGATGTCAAAGTCTTTAGGCAACTCTCCTGATCCGTTGGATCTTATTGCAAAATATGGTGCGGATGGAGTGCGTATGGGACTCATGACTGCGGCTTCTGCTGGTAATGATATTCTTTTTGACGAGTCGCTTTGCGAGCAAGGGCGTAACTTCAACAATAAGATATGGAATGCCTTCCGTCTTGTTTGCGGATGGGATGTAGCGGTTGCACAAAAGCCGACAGATGCAAGTATTGCAGCCGTAAACTGGTTCCGTAATCGCCTTTCGGAAGTATCCGTAGAGCTGGCAGATCATTTTGATAAATACAGGCTGAGCGATGCTATGTTGCTTCTGTATAAACTCTTTTGGGATGACTTCTCTGCTTGTTATCTCGAACTGGTAAAGCCTGCTTACGGCTCTCCCATAGATGCTGAAACCAAACAAGCAACCTTGGACTTTTTCTCCATTTTGATGCAGTTGCTCCATCCTTTCATGCCATTTATCACAGAAGAGTTATGGCAACTCGTGGAAGAAAGAAAAGAGGGAGACAGCATCATGAAGCATCCTTTGAAGATAGATTTTACCTTTGATGCTACTCTCCTTAAAGAGGTCGAGATGGCTCGTGAACTTATCAGTCAGATCCGAAATCTAAGGGTAAAAAACAACATTTCACCTAAAGAGGCTTTATCTCTTTACGCGACACAAGCCGTTCTAAGCACGGAAGCCGTATCCATTGTTTGCCGTTTGGCAAATATCGAAAAGTATGAAGTCGGAGATAGAGAAGCCGATCCCAATGATGCTTCAATCATGATAGGCACAGCGACATTTGCCATTCCGATGGGAGGGTTTATAGATACCGAAGAGGAGCTAAAGAAGCTTCATGAGGAGGTGGCATACTACGAGAAATTTTTGCTATCGGTGAATAAAAAGCTGGAGAACGAAAAGTTTGTTGCCAATGCACCGGAACAAGTGGTGGCTCTTGAGCGAAAAAAACAGTCCGATGCCACTGAAAAATTGGAGACATTGCGCGAACGTATTGCGATGTTAGGCAAGTAAACAGAGAGAATCAATATTTCCAAATCCATTTTATCTACACATGTTTCAGAAACTATCCCAGGCAGTAGAAGAGCTATTCAAGGAAGGAAAAAAGGTATTATCTCAAACTCCGGAAGCTTCAACTCATGCACTTTTTCTCAAGCACGTGCTTCCGGAAAATGAGTTGCACCTATTGAACGATGAACATGAGTGCTTGGCTAAAATCCCATACGAAAGCCGGCAATTCAATGCCATGAATAAGGTCATAAAAGAGGCGGTAAAAAGGCTTCGGGATAAGGGGTTCTTCTATCAAGACTGTTTCAAAATCCCATTTTCCGTATCCATGATAGGGGAGGAGAATGAAGTGGAAAACACGTTTCTGCAATGGGAGAGTGAGGTTATAAATCTGAGTACGCCGCTCATGCCCAACCTGAATAAAGAGCTGAATGAGTTTTTACGCTCTTTGGAGTTGGACTGTTAGCATTTAGCTTCGGCACATATCGCTTTCAGTCAGAGGGCAAAAGACATCAATAAAAAGCCCTGTCTCGGAGATCGGAATCCAAGACAGGGCTTTTCACATACACTATTGATCATCGAAAACATCCTTCAGAAAGGACGATTTACAAGAGATCTAAAAGAAATCTTTTTGAATGCAGAATATGCAGAGATAAGTCGAATTTCAGTCTGAGTATCGGATACCACATCTATTTTACACTCCTCGAAAGAGGGTGGTCCCATTTTGGGGATAACATTATTACTAAAACCAAACTTTTCGAGAGGGATACCATACTCTCCTCTATCCAGATCTCCATTTCCGTTTTCATCATGGAAAATAGCTGCCGCATAGCTACCACTCTGTAAATCATTTAGTTCGATGATTTGAGAAGTACCGATGGCTGGAACGGATTTTGTCTTAAATGGCTCTATTAGAAATGTTTCCGAATTGTTGTAAAGAGCAAGCATGATGCTGCCACTCTCTGTCTCTATCCCTTTTACTCGGATAGAAAGTTTGTATTGAGCGTGGGCAGTAATGCCAAAACTTGCCAATAGAGCAAATGCAAGTAGAATTACTTTTGTTTTCATGACACTATAAAATTTAAGAGGGATAATATTATTTGATTTCTATATATTGTTTTAGAGCTTCCACGTAAGTTTCAAAGGCATTCCTGCCTGCGGAGGTAATCCTGCAAGATGTCCTAGGTCTTTTACCTATAAACTCTTTTCGGATCTCTATATATCCGGCTTGTGAAAGCTTGTCCAGCTGAATACTCAGATTTCCGGAGGTCGCTTCAGTCTTCTCTTTAAGAAAAACAAAGTCTGCCTCATCTATGCCCATTAAAATGGAGATGATGGCAAGACGAAGTTGGGAATGCAGTAGAGGATCTAATTCTATCATAATTCACGCTTGGCTTTGGCATTGAGAAGATGGCCGGGCAGTATCAACATGATGACAAACGAGAGAGCCAAAAGAAGATTGAAGTAGTTCTGAAACAAATGGGTAGAGTGGAGCATTACAAGGATATAAACGCCCAAGAGAAAAGAAAATCCCGATGTCCAAACCACAACTTTCTCTTTAAGAAGCACTCCCGTAATGGCACAACCAATGGCGACATACATTAAACTCAAAGGAGCCATAAGTCCAAAGTGTATTACCTCTACGAGAGATAGGGCATAAATCAAACAGATGATAAGCAAAGAGAGAAAGAATAGTGTGTTGATGACAATCCAGACGGACTTGATGCTTTTTTCCAAATAAGAAACGACCTTGGGCGGATGCTTCTTTGAAAACAGTGCTGCAAAGAGTGAAAGTGGCAGTAGGATAAACCACAAAAGATACGACATGGGACTTGACGTGAATTTGAAACAGAAATAGACTCCAACGCCTATGATCGCAGATGCGTATCCGTAGAATAAAAACTTATTCCACTGTCCCAATCCGAGGTTTTGCTTGGTTTCTAAAATCATTTGAGAGATAAGAGCCAAGCTCTCTTTCTCATTCAACTTAACATCATTCATAACTAAAAAAAGCGATCTATCAGGGTAATACACTAAGAAAAAATACCTGTCTCCGAGAATGAAGTTGCCTGTCATAAACGATCGACAAACTTCTTTCACACTGCAAATATAAGTAAGTTTATTTTATAAACCAATTTACGCATGAAATATTTTGAGCTGAAATCTTATTGGGAACATATTAAAAAGGTCGCTTTAATATATTCAATTCTTATTGTTAAGCGGATAAGAACTATAAATCAAGGCTTAATCTGTAGAAATCTTGTCTTGATTTTTACTCATCAAGCCTTGAAGGGTAGAACTCATGCTTTGTTTTGCAGATGTTTAAGGGTTCGGTAAAGGTTTTGAATCTGTTAAACGAAACTTCTAAAAGGGTTAAACATCTTCTCTTGCGAAAAATAACAGACCCGATAAGAAGACTTTTTCTTCTTATCGGGTCTATAATCCCGGTTTTAATGGGGGAGTAGGATTAGTCTACATCTACCACTCTTGCTCTGAATTTGGAGTCGAATTCTATCTCCAATCCGTTTGAAAGGTCTATCTGATAACGGCCTCTCGACTTTTTCTCTATGTTCGTGAGATCACTGTTCGGGTAGTTTGTCTTCACATAGTCTTGAATAGGACGAGGAGCGATAGAGAACGGGATGGGTACTCTTTTGCTTGTAATCTCTTTCCATTCACCGTTTTTCTTGAACTCTATCTTGCAACCATTTTCCAAAATAACGTCATAAGTAGTGGTCAGGATGTCTTTGTCCACATAGGCTTGTAGCACCTCTTTGGAGCTATAATACTTTGTTATGAACTCCTTAGCTTGCTTGGGCAGATTTTCAAAAGGTATAGGTCTCTCGTTATCTGCCTTGATCTGAAATGTTGCAGCAGCTATGATGATTGCCAAAAGGGTAATAATTTTTCTCATGTTTGTAGTCTGTTTTTATGAATTACGAATTATATGACCACAAATGTAGGACTCAAATCTGAAAAGAATTTGAATTATTCAAGCTTTTCCTCTATCCCTTGTAGGAGATTTTATAGATGGATCTGGGGTATTTACCTGTTTTACTTTTTCTCACAACCGTTATGAGAACGACTCTTCCCATCGAGTCGAATTCGTATGAGATACTTTTTGCAGGAGTATGAGTATCGGTGTACTCAATGTCTTTTAGCAACTTGAAAGATCTTAAGCCGAGTTCATCTGCAAAAAGAGCTTCGATAGAGGGAGCCGGAGACCAAATCTGGTTGAGATCCGGATAGGTATCATTATTCTCTTTATCCGTGTAAAAGAAAAATACGGAAGAATTCTCTCCGGAAGAGTTACTTGGATAATAGATCTGATCTTTCTGAATGCAGTTATCATTCGCCCAAGTACGTTCTATGGCTCTGAATGTAGGAGTCTTTTGACTTATTTGTTTTCCTGTCTTATTGTATTGAAATTTATCTGCCACTCGTCGTTCCTCCTTTCCTCCGGGAAAACATAGTGTTGTTATTTGCATAGTGGCCTTTCCGGAAGCATCAAGCACAATCTCGTGTTTTGTTGGTGCCGAAAGGTTGCTTTCAGCCTCAGGAAGGACATCTTCTTCGATGAGAATTTTGTCCTTTGAATAGCTGATAGCAGATTTTAGCACCTTTTCTCCGTTCAGCCGTTGAATATTGGTGATTTCTATTACTCGGTTATTTTCATCATACTTATAGAGGTTTTCTCCGATGGATTCTTTTTCTAAAAACCTTTCTACCTTGGATATGAGATTCTTATACGTCTTCTGTTTTATTTCCGGTCTTTTTATTTCTTTTCCATCTCCATTGCAAGAGGTCAAAATAAGGATAAGTGCAATCAATGTTGCTATCTTTCTGATCATAATCATTCTGTTATTATCTAAATACATTTGAGGAATGGGTGCAAATGTAGTCATAAAAAGCAAAAAGGGGGAAGGGATAAATAAGATTTAACAGACAGGTGCAACTCTTGATACTTTTATGACTTTTCTACAAAAGAACAGAGTGGCAGCATCGAAAGATTCTATAATTTACTTCCGATGGGTGTGAATCTTATTACCGAAAAACCTGAGTGTATCATGCGAAAGCAAGAATGCCTTCCTACACCAAAAGAGATTTGATCTCCGCAATATCCTCTGCGATATTGGGAGCATTTGTGCTCAAAAGATTTTCTATACTCTTGCAGGCATAGATGACAGTAGAGTGATCCTGCCCTCCGACTTCTGCTCCGATAACAGAGAAAGAGCTATCTGTAAGCTCTTTGCAGAGATACATTGCAATCTGTCTGGATAAAACGATCTGACGTTTCCGGCATTTCTGCTGCAACAAGCGAGGCTCTATATCGAAGTGAGAGCAGACAGCTTCGACAATGTCTTGGATTGTGATAACCTTTTTCTCATACTTCACATACTGCTTCAATATCTTCGTCGTAAGATCCATAGATATGGGCTTATGACTCATAGTATGGTGAGCGAAGAGTGTTTTGGCAACTCCTTCCAACTCTCGAACATTTTGGGAGGTTGAGGCAATAATAATATCGAAGACTTCTTGAGGGAGTGAAATGTTATACTGACCCATCATGCGAGTCAGAATCTTTTTTCTAAGTTCGGTATCCGGACGCTCTATTTCAGCCGTCAGCCCCCATTTCATTCTTGTATAAAGACGCTCTTCAAGTCCGTCAAGATCTACGGCCGGGCGGTCGGATGTCATTATAATATGGCGTCCTAAAGCTCTAAGATTATTGAAAATCTGGAAAAAAGCACTCTGTGTACTTACTGCATCTCTCAACTCTTGGACATCATCCAAGAGCAGAATATCCATATTCTGATAGAATTGAATGAAGTCTTCCGGACGTTTTCTCCTGTAAGAAGCTTCCACATACTGCATTTTGAACATCTGTGCCGATACATAAACAACGCGTTTTTCGGGATAAGAGTTCAAGATAGCATTTCCTATCGCGTGCAAGATATGCGTTTTCCCAACGCCTGAAGCTCCATAAATGAACAACGGATTGAATAAAGAACTTCCCGGATTGGCTATAATGGCTTGAGCAGCATTATATACCATCAAATTTGAATCGCCATAAACATAGGAGTCAAAAGTGAGTTGAGGCTCAAGATTCGTTCTAAAGGAAGATTTTTGAGAATTGTCAGAGTTTTTAACAGGTGTGCTTATGGCTTGTACATCTACCTTTTCGGAAGAATATTTGGGTACGGCAACGCCTTCAAATATTTCGTATTCAAGCTCAAAATTTTCCCCAATATACTTTTCGAGAGATCTCTTGAACGGATCCTTATACTGCTTTTCTATATGGTCAAAATGAAGCTCCGAAGGTAATCTTAAAGTGAGCTTTTTACCCTCCAAACTAACAGGAACGATCGGCGCGAACCATCGGGTATAATCCGAAGGAGAGCTGATCTCTTCACTGATGTAGCTTAGACATTGCTGCCAAACTTGTTGGAGAATATGATTCATTCTTTCTATATAGTTTATCATTCGAGCCAAAACTTTTGGCTTTTAGTAAATGCAAAGTTTGGGAAAATAAAGAAGAAAAAAAAATGACCCTTTTGTTGCTTTTTTTGATACCCCTTACTGACAAGAAATTAGGGGTAAGTGGTTGCTTTGTAGTGCTCTATTTTTCTATCTAAATGTTAAACCGTTGGGTAGCAGGTAGGTTCTCCCCAAATGTAAATAATGTTATTTTTTGCTAATATAGAGCTTCTTGTTTGATAGTCAAATAATTGAAAAATTAGGGCTATCTTTGTTACATAAATCGTTTAACAAATTACGAAACAAATATGAGAAAATCTAAGACGTTAATTGCAGTAATAGTAGTATTGGGCATTCTTGCATTTTATTTGGGAAGCCAGTATAACAGAATGGTTGTATTGGATGAAGAGGTCAAGGCATCTTGGGGACAGGTGGAAAATGTTTACCAGAGAAGAGCCGATCTTATACCAAATCTGGTCAATACCGTAAAGGGATATGCCAATCACGAAAAAAGCACTCTGGAAAGTGTGATCCAAGCAAGAGCCAGTGCTACTCAGGTTAAAGTTGATCCTGATAACTTAACGGCTAAGGATATGGAAGAGTTCATGGCAAAACAAAGTGAACTTTCCAGTGCATTGAGCAGGCTTCTTGTTTCTGTAGAAGCATATCCGGATCTAAAGGCTAACGAGAGTTTCAAAATGCTTCAAGTGCAGTTGGAAGGGACAGAGAATCGCATTACTGTAGAGAGAGCTAGATTCAATGATGTTGTAAAGAATTATAATCAATACATCCGAAAGTTCCCCAAAAACTTGGTTGCAAGTATATTCGGATTTGGAGTAAAGCCTCTTTTTGAAGCTAAAGAAGGAGCGGATGTTGCTCCGGAAGTGCAGTTTTAATAGGGCTATCCTCTTAAGGAAATGCTAAGCATGAAGATCTAAACCTTCTTGCTTAGCATTTTTAGATATTAAACGTGCCTGTTTTTATCATATAAACCTCAATCTGACCAATGAGTTGTTTTCATTCCAAACTTAAATCTCTCTTTTTTCTACTTCTTATTCTGAATGTATCCTTTTTGAATGCCCAAGTGGTAAGGAGTGTTGATGATGTTAAGAATGTTCAGAAAGTGAATGCCTCTCTGTATATAACAGATGAATCGAAACTTTTGAGCCCTTCTGCTTATAATGAAGCTAATCAACTAATAGGGAATATCCGGGAAGAGATGGGCGTCGAAATAGCAATAGTGATATTGGAAAGCATTGATGGGCAGGATCTGCAAAGCTTTGCACACAATATCCTAAATACATGGGGAGTTGGCTCTAAGAGTGATGATAATGGGCTGGTGATACTATATGTTTACAATCCGGAAGAGAGAGGAATATCATTTGAAGTAGGTTATGGGTTGGAGCATGTACTGCCTGATGCTCTCTGTTATATGATACAGAAAGAAGATATGATACCTTATCTAAAGGCTGGAAATCCTGATAAAGCGATAATAGAGGGGATAAAATCCATAGAAAAGAACCTGAGAGAGGAGTACGACACTACCACAAAATCTTTTACTGTTAGGGCTCCGAGTGTTTGGGATGATAAAGAGCTACAACTGTACTGGACTATCATAAAGTATGGTTTTCTTATTTCATACATTTCGGGATTTCTTTTAATGTTTCTGATAACCGGTGCCAATATCAAGGGTGGAAATGGAAGAACTCCTGTGGAACGTTATCTGAAGGCTGAGTTGACGGCAAAAAGATTATTTCTAAGTCTGTTTGCTATACTTTTCCTTCCCGTAGTTCTTTATTATAAGTTACTTTGGATTTTCGTCTATAAAAAGAAGCTATCTTCTCAGATGCAGAAATGCGTTGCATGCCACACGGATAATAGTATTACACTTCATCGTACTCCCAATGAAGTGCTTCCGTATCTTACGACAAAGGAGAGTATCGAACAAAATATCGGATCCGTATCATATATAGCGGCAACATGCCGATTTTGTAATAATAAAGAGGTATATGGGACTCTTAAATACTCACCATACATACAATGTCCCAATTGTAAAGGTATAACAATGAGAAAAGAAAATACCTCTATTACCCCAAACTACATATATACAACATACTTCTGCTTATACTGCAAATACACCAAGGAGGATAAGACTCCTCGATTATCCTCTACGTCTTCTGCGGCACTCGGAGCAGCAATTGGGGCTGTTGGTGGATTTAGAGGAGGTGGAGGTTCTTTTGGAGGCGGCTTCGGGGGAGGACGATCCGGAGGAGGTGGAGCAACTACTCGTTTTTAGTAGTCCCTATAACACTCATATCATCAGTAATAACTACCTTTGTGATCCGTGATTATACATATAAAACAGTTCGTTTATGAAAAATAACAACATAGATAGAAGAGTTCGAGTACGTTTTGCTCCAAGTCCGACAGGCCCTCTGCACATAGGTGGCGCCAGAACAGCTTTATACAACTATCTCTTTGCTCGTCAAAACGGGGGAGATATGATTATTCGGATAGAAGATACGGACAGCCATAGATTTGTTCCCGGAGCAGAAGATTATATCATAGAAGCACTTCACTGGTTGGGTATAGAGATAGATGAAGGTATCGGGACTACGCCCGAAGGTCCTCATGCTCCTTATCGTCAAAGTGAGCGTCGCGATATATACAGGAACTATGTAGGACAACTTCTTTCAGAGGGAAAGGCTTATTATGCTTTCGATACCCCTGAAGAGTTGGAGAAATACAGAGCCGAAATTCCGAACTTCCAGTATGACGCCCAAAATCGTCTCTCTTTGAGAAACTCTCTATCTCTTACAGAAGAAGAGGTAAAGAAGTTGATAGCAGATGGTACTCAGTATGTCGTGCGTTTGAAGATAGAGCCGGATGTTGATATAACAGTCAATGACATCATCAGAGGAGAGGTAGTCATCAACTCTTCTGTTCTTGATGACAAAGTGTTATATAAAAGTGCAGATGATCTTCCGACCTACCACTTGGCAAATGTCGTAGATGATCATCTCATGGAGATAAGTCATGTCATTCGCGGTGAAGAGTGGTTGCCATCCTCACCTTTGCACGTATTATTATATCGTGCATTCGGATGGGAAGATACCATGCCTCAGTTTGCCCACCTGCCTCTACTGCTTAAACCTGAAGGCAATGGCAAGCTAAGCAAAAGAGATGGAGACAGACTCGGATTCCCCGTATTCCCTTTGCTTTGGACGGATCCGGTTACTCAAGCCATAAGTTCAGGCTATAGAGAAAGCGGGTATCTCCCTAATGCTGTTGTCAACTTCCTTGCTCTGTTGGGTTGGAATTCGGGAACAGATCAGGAGATATTCTCAATGAAAGAGTTGATAGACTCGTTCGATCTGAAAAAATGTTCCAAGAGTGGCGCTAAGTTCGACTACGAAAAAGGAAAATGGTTCAATCATAAATATATCCAAGAACTCTCCGGAAGAGATATTGTATTGCTTGCAAAGGCTCACATAGAAAGAGCCAATCTTCCTTATGATGAAGATAGACTGGCTGCAGCCACCGAGATCATAAAAGATCGTATAACGTTGCTTTCGGATCTCCCGGCTCTTATCTCTTTCTTCTTTGTCGCACCAACCTCTTATGACGAAAGTGCTATCAAAAAAAGGTGGAAGGAAGACACTCCTGCTCAGCTGCAAGAAGTGTACTCTTGTCTTACTTCAATAACAGATTGGAAGTCGGCTCATTTGGAAGATACGCTCAAGTCGTTCATCACTGAAAAGGGATTCAACCTCGGAGGCATTATGAATCCTCTTCGTCTTAGCCTTGTAGGAGCTCTTCAAGGACCTCATCTATTCGACATTCTTGAGTTCATTGGGAAAGATGAGACACTGGCAAGAATAGAAAAAGCGATAGATACAATAGGATCTCTCAAGCAATAATGAGTAGTGTCTTATACAATACCGGAGTAAAGGCTTACTTCACTCTTCTTCGGCTGATCTCTCCTTGGCATCCGAAAGCAAAAAAGATGATACAAGGTAGGCGGTATGCTCTTTCTGACCTTGAACAGAAGAGAAAGAAAGGAGTACCTACGATATGGATACATGTCTCCTCTTTGGGAGAGTACGAGCAAGGGCATCCTCTTTTGGAGCGGATTAGGAAAGACCTTCCGGAAGCAGAGGTTGTGCTGACGTTCTTCTCTCCTTCGGGATATGATGTGCGCTGTAACACGCCATTAGCCGATATTGTAACCTATCTTCCGGCAGACACATCTCCGGAGTTGAAGACCTTTATAGAGACTCTGAATCCAACAATTGCACTCTTTGTAAAGTATGAGTTTTGGCTCAATACCATCTCTATATTGCATCAAAAAAGAGTTCCTGTATTCTTGGTTTCTGCCATTTTCCGCCCCAAACAGGTCTTTTTCAAATCTTGGGGAAGAGAGTTCAAAGAGGCTCTAAGGCTGTATGATCATCTTTTTGTGCAGGATGAGAACTCCTTGCAACTGCTCAAAAGCATCGGTCTAAGCAACGATAAAATTACCATAGCCGGAGATACGAGAGCAGACAGAGTGTGTCAGATAGCAGCTCAACCGAAAAAGATAAAAGAAGCCGAGTATCTCAGGGAAGATGCCAAGCGAAAAGGGCAACTTGTTTTGGTCATCGGAAGCAGTTGGGAAGAGGACGAGAAGGTCATCTTGCCCTATCTTCTCACACATGACAATGTAAGACTTATCATTGCCCCACATGAAGTTCATGAAAAGCATTTGTCCCATTTGGAAGAGCTCATCGGGAAGTCCAATCTGGTCTATCTCTCCCACAAACCATCCGAAGCAGAGATAGCCAATGCCAAAGCCCTTATCATAGATGGTTACGGACTTCTTTCTTCGCTGTACAGATATGCGGACATTACCTACGTAGGAGGTGGTTTTGGGAAAGGGATACACAACACGCTCGAAGCAATAGCATTTGGAGCACCCGTCGTGTTTGGTCCTAAATATCATAAGTTCAGGGAAGCAGTCTCTCTCCTAAAAGAAGGAGGTGGTTTCTCCATCGCATCCAAGGAGGAGGCAGACCTGCTTATGGCAAAACTCATCTCCGATAAAGATTACCGCCAAACAGCAGGAGACAGAGCTGAAAGATATTTATCCGCAAACAAGGGAGCCACAGACGCTATTTTTGCAAAGATTTCCGATACATTGGAAAACCGGTTTAACAGCCGATAAATATGATGAAAGCTATATAGGAATCAGCTAAAAGCCATATAGGAATAAGCGGAAAGTCCATAAGGATTTCCGGAGAAAGGTTCTCGGACAGCTTCGGAAAGTGCATCAAAGAGGCTATTCCATAAAGATCAAGAAGGTCAAAAAACATTTGAGGAGACTTGTTAAAGCAACAAGCCTCCTCAAATATTTTTATCGAGCATGTAGATAAAGACTCTTTGGGAAGGGATCCATAAGAGTTACCAATCCACTTCTACATCGGTCTCATCGGGGTCATAATACTCCTCATCTTCTTCCTCTTCAAAGTAGATAGAGTCCATGTCGAAGTCATCCTCAAGGAATGATGCCGACAACCCCTCTCTCATATTTTTTCTCACGATGTTGGAGACATCATGTCTGTTGTCCGACACAATGGCTTGCCAGATCGTATCTTTCAGAAGTTGTAATCCCTGACCGGAAACAGAGGAGAAAAAGACCGTCTTTACTCCCTCCGGAAGATGTTCGGAGAGCATCTCTTTCAGCTCATCATCTATAAGATCGCACTTGGAAATTCCCAAGACACGATTTTTCTCAAGCAGTTCGGGGTTATACTTTTCAAGTTCGGACAGCAGGATCTCATACTCCTTGGCTATATCATCCGCATCGGCAGGGACAAGGAAAAGCAGAACCGAATTTCTCTCGATGTGCCTCAAAAAACGTAGTCCAAGCCCTCGACCTTCCGCTGCACCCTCTATGATGCCCGGAATGTCTGCCATCACGAAAGATTTGTGATCTCTGTACGAAACAATCCCCAAGCTTGGCTCCAGTGTGGTAAAAGGATAGTTGGCAATCTTGGGTCTTGCTGCGGAGACAGAAGAGAGGAGTGTGCTTTTCCCCGCATTTGGGAATCCCACCAAGCCTACATCTGCAAGCAACTTAAGCTGCAAGATAACCATTCTCTCCTGAGCAGGCTCTCCGGGCTGGGCATAACGCGGTGCCTGGTTGGTAGGGGTCTTGAAATGAGTATTCCCAAGTCCGCCCCGACCTCCTTGCAGAAGCAAAATCACTTCGTCATGATCGTTTACTTCGCAGATGTAATCACCTGTTTCGGCATCATACGCCACTGTTCCGCACGGCACATCTATATATATATCCGCACCGGCTTTTCCTGTGGAATTTTTGCTTGATCCCGGCTCTCCGCTTTCGGCAACCTTATGCCTGTCGTACTTCAAGTGGAGAAGCGTCCAAAAGTTACGGTTACCTCTCAGAAAGATGCTACCGCCTCTACCGCCGTCTCCTCCGTCCGGACCTCCCTTAGGGATATATTTTTCTCTCCTGAAATGGGCAGAACCACGCCCTCCCTTTCCGGATTTGCAATAGATCTTTACGTAATCTATAAAATTGGATTCTGCCATAGGAAAAACTTCTTTTGCTCTTTATAATACACTGTCTATTGCTTCGGATATGGATGCAAAGATGTCATCCATCTCTCCCAAACCATTTATGGGAGTAAGAGTACCTTCCTTTCTGAAATACTCTTTCAGAGGGAGAGTCTGACTATTATATACGACAAGACGAGACTTTATGGCCTCAAGGTTGTCATCGCTTCTACCGCTTATCTTTCCGCGTTCGAGCAATCGTCTGATTAGCTCATCTTCAGGTACGTTAAGATCCAATACAATAGAAACCTCACAATCATGCCTTGCCAGCATACGTTTCAACGCATCGGCTTGAGGAATGGTACGAGGGAAACCATCGAAAATGAAACCTTTGACCATGCCCAACTTCCCTTCTAAGTGGTGTTCCAACATAGCTACCACATCTTCATCAGGTACAAGGTGTCCCTCCTTTATATAGTCTTGCGCCAATATCCCAAGAGATGTTTGGTCTGCAATCTCTTTTCTCAAGATATCTCCGGTAGAGATATGTTCCAGCCCAAAAGTTTGGGCTATTCTTGCACTTTGGGTCCCTTTTCCCGAACCGGGCGCACCAAATATTAAAACATTTATCATAACAATACGTTATTCTTGTGTTTGATACAGTTCGTTTTAGTGTTGTTTGCTCTTAAAGAGCCTGTTAGTTTTATTCTATGAGTTTGTATATGTCTTTATAGAGACGTCCTCTTCCGTCATAATCCAAGCCATGACCTACGATAAAATCGGGTGGGATTTCCAAACCAAGATAGTCCGGTTTGACATCCACTACCTTCGGAGCATCCGGTTTATGCAGAAGCACAGCCAGCTTTACCTCTTTTGCTCCTCTCGATGTATAGAGAGCACGTATATGATCCAGCGTGAGACCGGAGTCGATGAGATCTTCCAATATAATGACATGACGACCTTCCACCGAAATTTGAGGCTTCATAATCTCCTGAATAGCACCTGTCGAGCGTGTCCCGCTATAAGAAGCATATTGTGCGAAGCAGAGTTGATAGTCTCCATCTATCTCTCTCATCAGCTCGGATGTAAACATAAAGGAGCCGTTGAGAATGCAGATAAAAAGAGGATTCTTATCTCCCATATCGGCAACAATCTCTTTTGCCATTCGCTTTATCTGTGGCTGGATTTCAGAGTCATGGATATAGATCGAAAAACTCTTATCGTTAAGTGTTATTTGTGCTGGCATAATTCTTATTCCATTATAATTAAAAGGAAGAACAAAGTTAGGGAAAAATAACATAGGTGAGACATATAGAGACGATTAGCGAGTCTCTTTTTTGAAAAACAGGGTAGTGGAGAGCTTTGTAAAAGAGTTTGAATCCGGAGTATGGTAAAGCGTTAGCCCTTTTCGGGTAATCCCAAAAACAAATCTGTTTTATCCTATTTGAAAGATGATTTGAACGTTAAAAGAAGTGTTTCTAAACATTTAGAGATTTATAAATCAAGCCCTTAATTGTGGAAATCAAGCCTTGAGTAGAGGCTTTCAAGATTTGATGTGCACCAATCAAGCCTTGAAACCAAAGTCTGAATATAAATAACCAAACTATTGTTAAACTTAAAACACTTTTGGGAAGCTATTAAAAAATAGTAGGGAAGAGGGAGATTGTAGTAGCGAAACAGACAAGAGAAAATATCGGAAAGGATTTCGGAAACCACTTATCCGTCACAATGCACCTTACTTGTATTGGGCACAAAATCACTATCTTTGTAAACTCAAAAGATTATACACAGATAAATATAGAACTCAATACAAAGATATGGCTCTACAATGCGGTATCGTAGGTCTTCCCAACGTGGGGAAATCTACCCTTTTTAATTGTCTTTCCAATGCAAAAGCACAGAGTGCAAACTTTCCATTCTGTACCATAGAACCCAATGTGGGAGTTATAACCGTTCCGGATCCAAGACTTAACGAATTGGCAAGATTGGTCAATCCGCAACGAATAGTTCCCAATACGGTTGAGATAGTCGATATTGCCGGGCTTGTCAAAGGTGCCAGCAAGGGAGAAGGTTTGGGGAATAAATTTCTTGCAAACATTAGAGAGACGGATGCGATTCTACATGTATTGCGCTGCTTTGACGATGATAACATAACTCACGTAGACGGCTCAGTGGATCCCATTAGAGATAAAGAGATCATTGACACAGAGCTTCAGCTGAAAGATTTGGAAACGGTAGAGAGCCGCATCTTAAAGGTTAAAAAACAAGCCCAAACAGGAGGGGATAAGCTTGCCGCACTGCAATGTTCGGTGTATGAACGCATCCAAGCCGCTCTTCTCAAAGGAGAGAATGCTCGTACCGTAACGTTCGACAGCAAAGATGAAGAGAAGGCAGCATCCGAGCTTTATCTGCTCACTGCGAAACCTGTTCTCTATGTTTGCAACGTGGACGAAGGTTCTGCCGTTACGGGAAACAGCTATGTAGAGCAGGTTAAAGAGGCTGTCGCTGCCGAAAATGCACATATACTGGTTGTTGCGGCAAAGATAGAGAGCGAGATTGCCGAGCTTGAGACCTACGAAGAGCGTCAAATGTTTTTGAACGAAATCGGGTTGGAAGAGTCCGGTGTTTCTCGCTTGATAAGGGCGGCATACGCTCTTCTCAATCTGGAAACCTACTTCACCGCAGGTGTACAGGAGGTGAGAGCATGGCCCTACGTTAAAGGGTGGAAAGCTCCTCAGTGTGCAGGTGTGATACATACGGACTTCGAGAAGGGATTTATCCGGGCGGAGGTGATCAAGTATGACGACTATATCAAGTTCGGATCAGAGTCTGCCGTGAAAGAAGCCGGCAAAATGAGTGTCGAAGGCAAGGAATATGTGGTGCAGGATGGCGATATCATGCACTTCCGCTTCAACGTATAGAGTGATTCGAGAAAGTAATAATCATAAACCAGAAATATTATTTACCAACGAAAAACAGAATAGAACATGTACAACAATAACGATAGCTACAATGTATCTGCCCCTTATGGGCAAACGCGTATCCTGGATACGGTAACAATGCGCTCTATGTGGAGCAAGACTTATGGCTGGATGGCTCTGGCTCTTGTGGTGTCTGCTTTTGCTTCTTATATCTCTCTTAGCACAAGTATATTTGATGCCATAATGACCAGCAAAGGTCTGTTTTTCGGACTCATCATTGCCGAACTCGTTTTGGTCTTTATCCTTGCAAGAAGTATAGGCAAACTCAACTCCATGATATCATTTGCCCTCTTCATGGTTTATGCCCTCCTTAACGGTGTAACCCTCTCTGCCATACTCTATATGTACACTGCAACCAGCGTACTCTCTACCTTCCTGATTACGAGTGGTATGTTTGCCACAATGGCTTTCATAGGCTTCTTCACCAAGAAGGATTTGAGCAAGTTTGGTTCCATCTTTATGATGGCTCTTGTCGGACTGATATTGGCTTCTGTGGTTAATATCTTCTTGGGAAGCCCTTTGATGTACTGGATTGTAAGTGTTGCAGGAGTTATCATCTTCTGTGGGCTTACTGCTTACGATATCAATAAGTTCAAAAAACTGTTTGAAGAAGGCTCCATCCCGGATACGGAATCTGCCAACAAAGTGGCTCTTATGGCAGCATTGAGCTTGTATCTGGACTTCATCAATCTCTTTATCTATCTTCTTCGCATTATAGGTGCAAGAAGAGACTAAGCGAAATATAGCTTTGAAGCGAGAAAACTTTCTATCTATCTTTATCCTATTCATGTCTTCCCATGTTCGTCCAAAGAAGATATGGGAAGATCTACTGGGATTGGAGAGCAGAGGTCTCTCCAATAATACCTCTTCCGAAAGTAGAGAGTTTTTCATGATTCTCTACTTCTTCCCGTTTTTGACCCTTATTGCTCTTGTGGCTTTGGGTAGGGAGGTGGTAGAGGCAATGGCGGAAAGCGGATTTTCAAAAGAGATTCTTATCTATGCTTTTTTCAGAGTAGCATACTATATTGTGCTTATGCTTGCCTCCTTCTTTTACTGGAGAGTGGTATGCTCTATTCATGGAAAAAAGTTGATTGAAGGTAGGGAGCAGTCCGGTGGCTGGGATTTGCCCATAATGGCAGCCCTTACTTTGACCTGGCTGGTATTACTATTGTTTGCACTCTTTGGGCAACCCCATCTTCAAATATTGTGGTTTTTACCTTTTGTGTTTGTTGCAGGGCTCTTGGGAGCATACAATACTTTGGTTTATGGGTTGCAGATAACACCTCCGATAAGCCGGAAAATATCTCTCTTTTTCACTGTGGTGAATACGATGTTAATCGGTGTCGCAAGCGAAATTTTTTCTACCTTCCTGCTTTAGACCCTCGTTATGTCAAAAAAGAATACACAGAAAACAGTAAACATAAAGAATAAAAGGGCAACCTTTGACTACGAAATATTGGAGACTTTTGTCTGCGGTATAGTCTTGACCGGTACGGAAATCAAGAGTATACGCCTGTCTAAAGCGTCTCTGGTGGATACATATTGTATAGTGGAAAGGGGAGAGGTATGGGTGAAGAATATGTACATAGCCGAATACTTCTACGGCTCGTACAACAACCATACAGAGCGAAGAGAAAGAAAACTTTTGCTCTCAAAAAAGGAGATTAAGAGCATACAGGAAGCTATTAAGAACAATGGTACCACCGTTATTCCTACTAGACTTTTCATAAATGAGAGAGGACTTGCGAAGCTGGTCATTGCAATAGCCAAAGGTAAAAAGCAGTACGATAAGAGAGCTTCTCTTAAAGAGAAAGATCTTCGCAAGGAGATGGATATGGTCAAGAAGAAATCTTGGTAATAGTTTAGACAGATAACAACAAAAATAAATATAGACTTTATGAGTGGTAAGGAGTTTAAAAGAACATTGGTAACATCTGCACTGCCTTATGCCAACGGACCTGTACATATAGGACACTTGGCAGGTGTTTACGTTCCTGCGGATATTTATGTTCGCTATCTTAGATCAAGGGGGAGAGAGGTCTTGTTCATAGGAGGATCCGATGAGCATGGAGTCCCCATCACAATAAGAGCTAAGAAAGAAGGTGTTACGCCACAAGATGTTGTAGACAGATATCACACTCTTATAAAAGACTCTTTCGAGGAGTTTGGTATAAGCTTCGACATTTACTCTCGTACAACTTCTGAAACTCACAGAGAACTGGCTTCGGAGTTTTTCCGAACACTTTATGATAAAGGAGAGTTCCTGGAAATAGAGAGTGAACAGTTCTTTGACCCCGAAGCTGGACAGTTTCTTGCAGACAGATATATTGTAGGAGAGTGTCCTCACTGCCATAATGGTAAAGCGTACGGAGACCAATGTGAAGCATGTGGAACATCCCTTAGCCCGACAGACTTGATATCTCCACAGTCTGCAATCTCCGGAGCAAAACCTGTTCTAAAGTCGACAAAGCATTGGTATCTTCCTTTGGATAAGTACGAACCTTTCCTTAAAGAGTGGATTCTTGAAGGGCACAAGGAGTGGCGTAGTAATGTCTATGGCCAGTGTAAGAGCTGGTTGGATATGGGGTTACAGCCTCGTGCCGTGAGTAGAGACCTTGATTGGGGTATTCCTGTCCCTATAGAAGGCGCTGAAGGGAAAGTACTATATGTCTGGTTTGATGCTCCTATCGGTTATATTTCAAATACTAAGGAGCTGTTACCGGATACGTGGGAAAAGTGGTGGAAAGACGAATCGACCAGAATGATTCACTTTATCGGGAAAGATAACATTGTATTCCACTGCATTGTGTTCCCTACGATGTTGAAGGCAGAAGGCTCATACATCCTTCCGGATAATGTGCCGTCAAATGAGTTTTTGAATCTCGAAGGGGATAAGATCTCTACATCAAGAAACTGGGCAGTATGGTTGCACGAATATCTTAGAGATTTCCCCGGTAAGCAAGATGTACTGAGATATGTGCTTACTGCTAATGCGCCGGAGACAAAGGATAATGATTTCACATGGAAAGACTTCCAAAATCGAAATAATAACGAGCTGGTCGCTGTACTTGGAAACTTTGTTAATCGTACACTTGTGCTAACTCATAAGTATTACGATGGCATCGCTCCCACAGTAGAGTCATTGCCGGAGGCGGATAAAGAGATACTTGCTGAGATTTCTAAGTATAAGGAAAAGATAGAACAGCTGTTAGAGACATTCCATATCAGAGATGCTCAACGTGAAGCAATGAATATTGCACGATTGGGTAACAAATATCTTGCAGATGCAGAGCCTTGGAAAGTGATCCGCACAGACCCGGATCGTGTCAAGGAGATTATGCACGTTGCTCTTCAGATCACGGCTAACCTGGTTATTGCTTTCGAACCATTTCTGCCTCACTCGGCAGAAAAACTTTCTCGAATGCTTCGTATAGATCTTGCTTCTCTCGATTGGGATATGCTTGGAGCTACAAACCTTGTACCGGGAGGACATCAAATAGGAGAAGCGAATCTGCTTTTTGAAAAAATAGAAGATGATACCATAGAAATTCAGCTCAAAAAACTGGAACAAACAAAAGCAGACAATGCAAAAATGGAGGCTAAGCCTGAGCCATTTTTACCCGATACAGACTTTGATTCGTTCATGAAAATGGATCTTCGTGTTGGTACTGTGTTGGAGTGCGAACGTATACCAAAGAGCGACAAACTGCTTCGTTTTCTCCTTGATGACGGCTCCGGTTCTCCTCGTACAATCGTTTCAGGAATCGCAGAATACTACGCCCCGGAAACTCTCATAGGACAACAAGTTTGTTTTATAGCCAATCTTCCTCCCCGTAAGCTTAGAGAAGTAGAAAGTTCGGGAATGATTTTATGTGCAGTTTCTCCTGATAAAAAACTGATTTTAATCTCTCCAAAAGAGGAAATAGCTCCCGGCTCCAAAATTTCTTAATCCTATATGATACTTTCTCCTAATAGCTCTGTTGCTGCTCTCATATCGGGTGGTGTGGATAGTTCCGTAGCACTTCACCTGCTGTGTGAAGCCGGTTTTCGTCCCCATCTTTTCTATATCCAGATTGGGATGAAAGAGAGTGGCTTTTTGGACTGCCCCTCCGAAGAGGATATTGAAATGGCTAACTGGCTTAGCCGCCACTATAATCTTCCTCTTGAGAAAGTCTCTCTGCATAAAGAGTATTGGGATTATGTTGTTTCTTACACTCTTGAAACCGTAAAGGCAGGACTTACTCCGCATCCGGACATGATGTGTAACAAACTCATTAAGTTTGGATTCTTCAATACGTATTGGGGTAAAAACTTTGATGCAATAGCTACCGGACATTACGCAGATAAAGTTATCATTGATGGAATACATCATCTTGCTACGGCTGTCGATCCGGTAAAAGATCAAACCGATTTCCTTGCTCAAATCTCGTATGAACAGCTCTGCAAGGCGTATTTTCCGTTAGGGAGATTGCCAAAGAAAGAAGTCAGACAGATTGCTGAAAAGGAAGGTCTTGTCACGGCACACCGTAAGGATAGTCAGGGAATCTGTTTTTTGGGAAAGATCAACTACAATGACTTTCTACGTCAATACCTTGGAGAAAAACCGGGAAAGATTGTAGATATAGATACCGGTGCCGTCTTAGGGGAACACAAAGGGTATTGGTTTCATACGATAGGGCAGAGGAAAGGATTGGGCTTGAGTGGTGGTCCGTGGTTTGTAGTGAGAAAGGAGGTAGAGGAAAATACTATCTTCGTAAGTCGTGGATACGATCCGGATCTTCAATATGGTAATATAGTGGATATGAATGAGGTTAATTTTATATCCGTTAGTCCTTTTCCGGAAGAATCAGACTCTATACCTATTACATTTAAGGTACGGCATACACCGGAATTCACATCCGGTACACTTGTTAAGGAGGATGGCTTTTATCGTGTCTATAGCCGTGAACGAATACAAGGAATAGCACCGGGACAGTATTGTACACTATATAGTCAGGATGCCAAACTTTGCTATGGATCCGGAATGATTATAGGAGGTGCAATGAAAGAATAACGCCTTCGCTATAATATGAATGCAATTAAAAGGATTGTACTGATAAGTCCGGTAATTTTAGCAGAGAATCCCAATAGGGGATTAAGACCTTTCCCTTTTCTTGAAAAGGTCGTTATCGTTCCGGTATAAAGGAAAAGAGCAATAGGGAGTAACCCGATAGTCGTAATGATATAACTCCCGGACATCACTCCTGCAACGATATAACAGACAAGAGCGAGCAGAGCATTGAACATGTATAGATAAGGTCCGGAGGCTTCTCCCATACGCACAATAAGGGTTCGTTTGCCGCTTTCCTTATCTTCCGGATAGTCTCTGTAATTATTGATTACCAAAATATTGGCGTTAGAAAAACCGATAGAAAATGCTGCAGGGATAAGATAACTTGGTAAGCTTTCTCCTATTGCATAATATCCTCCTAATACCGGAATAATCCCAAAAAACAGGATAACGGCAAGATCTCCCAAGCCATTGTAAGATAGGGGATAGGGACCGGCGGAATAAGCAATAATCCCCAAAAGGACAACTATCCCCAACAAGAGCAGCCACCAGGATGTTATAGCAGCCAACCAGATCCCTAATACAGCACATAACGATACCCAAAAGATTGATGCCAAAAGCATCCATCCGGGTGTAATATCTCCCGTAGTAATAAGTCTTTTCGGACCAAGTTTTCTTCTTCTATCTGCGCCACTGAGATAGTCAAAGTAATCATTCGTAACATTACTGGCAATCTGGGCTGTAAGAGCCACAGCAAGCACCAATAAGAAAGGTTTCAGCCGAAACAACCCATCATGAAGCAGTGCTCCGGCAATAACAATAACGGGAGCAAGAGATGCCGGTAAAGTCTTGGGACGTATGGTCTGAAACCAAATGCTTAATCTACTCATGATAAAACAGATGGGTGCTCAATGCTTCCAAAGCCATCTCTTTGTGCTCTTTCTGCACGAGTACCGTCACATTGTAGTTACTACCTCCATAAGAAATCATTCTCACCGGAATTTCGTCCAATGCCTTTATAATAGCAGATTCAAAACCGATGTTCTTCCAATTGAGGTCTCCAACAATACAAATGCTAACCATATCCGAGTCTATAGAAACAGATGCAAACTGTTTCAGTTCCGAGATAATATCTTGTAGATGACTCGCATTATCTATGGTTAGAGATACTGAAACCTCAGATGTTGTTACCATATCCACAGCCGTTTGATGCCTTTCAAAGGTTTCAAATACTCGTCTCATAAATCCGTGAGCCAAGAGCATTCTACTGCTGTTAATCTTTACAACTGTAATATTATCCTTTGCGGCTATGGCTTTAATCTTTCCCTCTTCGATAGAATTGGATATCAATGTACCGGGAGCCGAAGGATCCATGGAGTTGAGCAAGCGAACAGGGATATTACGATGCTTTGCGGGAAGGATACAAGTAGGGTGGAGTATTTTCGCACCAAAGTATGCCAATTCCGCAGCCTCTTCAAAGTGAAGCCGGCGAACAGGATCCGTTTTCTTCACAATACGAGGATCATTATTGTGCATACCGTCGATGTCTGTCCATATCTGTATCTCTTTCGCCTCCAGAACCGCACCAATGATAGAAGCAGTATAGTCGCTACCTCCTCTTTGAAGGTTGTCTATCTCATCATAAGCGTTCTTGCAGATAAAACCCTCTGTAATATAAATATGACTTTGGGGTAGGAGAGAGAGTTGCTCTTTAAGTAGCATCTCTGTCCTTTGCATATCCGGTTCACCATACTTATCCGTTCTCATAAAGTCCAGTGCCGGTAACTTTACGGCACCTATACCCGTTTCATTCAGATGCTGACACATCATTTCCGTAGAAATTAACTCTCCTACGGCAAGTACAGCTTTCTCTTCAAATATCGTAAAAGAGTCCTCATGAAAACTCCAGAGATAGTCCATCTTTTCCTGCACAAATGTCTTTACGGCTCTTCTTAGAGGCTCTCCTTTGTAGAGAAGATCTATCTCTTGCATATATTTTGACTTCAACTCGTCAATGCAATGTTTGGCTGCATTGAGATTGCTGTCATAGTAGTGTTTGGATATCTCAACGAGTTTGTTGGTCACACCTGCCATAGCAGACAGTACTATTATCTTTTCACGGCTGTCGCTTATGAGTGTTCCAACATGTTTTATTCTCTCGGCAGAACCCACAGAGGTCCCGCCAAACTTCATTATAATTGTTTTGGCAGTGTTCATTTTGCTTATTACTGTTTCAGCTCTACTTCTTGTAAAGATTCGTGCTGTATGCTAACGATGCGTGCCGGATAGTTTTTTATCAGATTATAGTTGTGTGTAGCCATTATCACGGCTGTACCTCCGCTCGCAATCTCTTTGAATATACCGAATATCTGTTTCCCTGTCTCAGGATCAAGATTTCCGGTAGGCTCATCAGCCAATATAAGATCTGGCTTATTCAGAAGAGCTCTCGCAATCACCACTCGCTGCTGTTCACCTCCGGAGAGTTCGTGTGGCATCTTGTAGCTTTTGCTTGTCATGTCCACCTGCTCAAGCACTTCCGAGATACGATGTGCTATATCCGTTCTGTTTTTCCAGCCTGTAGCACGAAGAACAAACTCTAAGTTTGCATCGATGGATCTATCTGTAAGCAGCTGAAAATCTTGAAAAACAATTCCCAATTTTCTCCTCAAAAAAGGAATCTCTTTTCTTTTAATCTTACACAAATCATAGTTCATAAATCTTGCACTTCCGGAAGCTATATCCGTGTCTTTGTAGATAGACTTAAAAAGGGTAGACTTTCCGCTGCCAACCTTACCTATAAGGTATAGCATTTCTCCTCTGTGCACATCAAACGTTATACCGGATAATACTTCATGTCCATCTCGTTTGAGAGCAACATCTTTGTAGGATAATATGATTTCTGTAGATGACATTTTGAGTTTCTCTTCTGTGTTTGCTGTTATCTAAGCCATAATCAGTCCAAAGATAGCTCTTTTTTGCTTTATATGTTACATCTTTTTCTCTTGAGTATTTCTATTTCGATGCACTCAATTTGACATAACTATGATTATAGTAAAAATATTCAAGAGAAACAGCAGACACTTATCTTTGGCACAACAATTCCCCTAAGAATCAATATCACTTCTCTTTACTGAGTCGGAAGAGGCATATCGGGGAAACTCAAGAAAGCAAAGTGTATGATCTCGAAGATTATTCAAAACATTCTTATCAATGTATGAAATCTGATGAGATGTACCTCGTGTTGCAAACTTCATATTTGCAGTTGTCCCATTTTTCTGCCTCCATCTTTGCCACAACACCATTGTTTCTACCTGATTTACAGGCAAAATAGTACGCTTGATAGTAAATGCCCCATGACCTATAAGCAGATGACTATGCTCAAAAGAGAACCAAGACTGTCTGTAAGACAGATAAGAATAGAACACTCCGGACAAAGCCACCAAAGGGACAAAATACCAAATGATATGGCTAAGGAAATAGGCAACGACAGCAGCAAGTAAAGTTATTATCGAAGAGAAGAACAAAAGTCTTCGGAGATAAGCAGACTTCGACTTGTAGCTTCGCCCTCTACTCGGCTCATAGCCGGGAAAAATACTCTCCATAAGCGGTATTGCGACACGCTCTTTATTTATTCCATATATTTTGATATCCGACTTTTTATCTTCCTTCTTTTCGTTTGCCGACACCATTGCAGAGGCAAAATGAATGTGTACAGTCCCTAATCCGACCCACTGTTCAACAAGATTTTGTTGGAATGTACATGAGACAATCCTGTCACATGTAGAAGATTGAAAAATCTTGTTGATAAGCCCCGCACTATATTTTAGCTGCCCTCCTTTGACAGAAATGTTCAGATCATACTGCTTGAGTATAAGGAAGATAGATTGAATGAGAAAGGATGAAACAAATACTCCCAAGAAGATTATTATCCCCACTGCAAGGGTTAGATTGGAAAACCATAGCTCTACACGGTCAGACCAGATCCGGATGTAGTCTACGAGATAATCGGATATTTCATTGAAAACAGTACCGACAGCACCAGCCGCCAATATCAAACCTCTTAGAGGATTTCGGGTAAGACCCGAAATCAGAAGCTCTTTCCTCGATATTGTATAAGAGAATGAGCCCAAAACCGGACTCTCTCCCCTTTCATTCTCCGGCAGTTCCAAGCTTTCCTCTTTCATCTCTTCTCCATCCGAATCACTCATGGAAGACTGGAAACTTGCGGCATAATCTCTCATTGCCCGTACATCTTCTTGAGGCAATACAAGCTCAACTTCTACCTGATTGGAACCAAGAGACTCAAACTGTATGACCTCCATATCCAACATCTGTAACAGAAAAGATTGACTGCTTCTCAGCTGATACACCTTCTTCAGAGGCAGGTAAAGTTCTTTCTTTTTCAGCCCCGAAATCCTTATCTGTATCTTTTCGTCTGCAATAAAATATTTTGTCGTAAAATACTTGTAAAGAGCTTGGATTAAAACAAATACAAAGAAAAAGACAATAGCATATCCCAACTTTTGCCAGACAGATAGCTCTTCGGTTGCATAAGAAAGGAGAAAATAAAAAATAAAGGGCCATGTCTTCAAGGATGCAACAAGCTCTCTTATGTATAGGACCAACAGAGAGGAAAGCCCCATTCTACGAGGCTCCGACCACAGATTTCGATTTGTATTCAAGACTCCCCTACTCTTTAGATGGTTCGACATCCGATATCTGCTCTATAATCCACTCCTTATAGGCTTCCGCTTGTTCCTTCTCAAGACCTGCAATTATAAGGTCTTCTTCTACACCTCCGGCAGCATTGAAGAGAGAAAGACGGTAAAGCCCAAAAGGTCTATCGTATAGATGTTGCGAAAGGACAACGTGTTGTAGCTTGCTATACGGAACACTCTTCTCCTTCGGCATAAATATTCCGGATCGGTAGCTAACGTCTTTATCCCTGAAAAGATACCCTTTGAATCTGTATATTTTTACCATCAACATCTGATGCACAATACCAAAGAGAAGCAGAGCGGAGCAGATACTGAGTATTATCCAAAACGGTATATCATTCTTCATAATGCCTGCAACGATCGTAGCAACAAGCAGTAAGACTATCGGCACTATGGAGGACAATCTTAATACTTTGATATACTTAGGATTAAGAGGCTTATACGCCTCTCTTTCAAGACGAGGAATGTCCGTGAGAGAAATGGGATCATTCACAAACTGAGAAGGTTTATCTACGATACTCATAAGGAGATTTGTTTAAGATGAACGAAGATAACAATTTTTAATGACTGTATTTACTCTCATGCACCATCTGCTTACAAAAATCTGTAACCGTATTTATAAACTGCTCTATTCGTTAATAAAAACCAGCTTAATGCCTTTTAGAGTTCCAAATCAAGCTCCAACTTTCATGAACCAAACTTTGATGAGCTAAAATCGAGCTTTGATTTGTGGAGATCAAGGCAGGATTCGGACTTCTTACTCTATTAAACAGAAGAATTGAACCCGATAAGAGCATCTTTTGAACAGATTTAGTGGAATAAGTTGCCGATGAAAGGGTAAAAACTCATTTGGGAAATAGCCGGAGAGATCCGCTTAGAGCGCAAGGAATAAAAAAATACGACTTCTATCTTTCCTATTATTAGAGAGAAAGCTCCAAAAGAGTGCCCATGCGAGCTGAAGGGTATTGCAGTAATAGAAAAATATCGTACCTTTGCGCTGGGTAAGTCCTATACGGCCAGCTCCTATTGAACTCCCCCAGGGCTTGATCGCAGCAAGGGTAGATGGTTGTAGCGGCGCGATGTAGTAAGCTTACCCGCCTGCCTCTTTAGCTCAGCTGGCCAGAGCACGTGATTTGTAATCTCGGGGTCGTTGGTTCGAATCCGACAAGAGGCTCAAGGATGACTTCATCCTTAACCGGTGTGGTAGTTCAGTTGGTTAGAATACCTGCCTGTCACGCAGGGGGTCGCGGGTTCGAGTCCCGTCCATACCGCTCAAAAACTGAGAAAGCGTCTTAATTCGTTGGAATTAGGACGCTTTTTTCTTTTTAGCTACCTTATATTTTGGATAAAAGACAAATGCCATTTACCTAATTCTATAGGGTTATGAGTATTCTTCCAAAACAGCTACATAATTTTCAGGTATATTCCCTTTCCAAAAAAAATAAAAAGAAATACTCCCCCCCCTTTTTTGAAAATAAAAGAAAAAATACGGACAGGAGACAAAAGCAAAGTCGCTAAATCCCCTATCCGTTTGTTTTCTTCTCCAAGCTTGTGTAATGTGCCCCTCTAACCTAAGTAGTCAAGACTTATACCCTTTTTCTCTATGAGTGCTTTCAGTATCTCCAGTTTGCGGATAACCAATGGATAGTCTGCATGAGACTTTCTCCACTCGGCTTCAGGCTTGCCTAAAAGTTCTTTGAGAAATACTTCCAAATCACGATCGGCAGGATAAAATGAGACCTTTTCTTTTTTGAAGTAATAGGACTTTAGGAATCCCAACTCCCTAATATCTTTAATATTAGGCATATTACCTTCTTCTTCCGAAAAAGCCTTGCCATAATAAGCTTCGCTAATGGCGTAAAAAGGAGCAAGAGTTTCTGCATCTGCTTGCTGTATCACTCGCATCACCAGGTTATTTAAGATTATTACTGCGAGCTTGTGTTGTTCATCATTGCTCTTAGTTCCGACATCTTTAAGACCGGCTATTGCCAATGTTTGCATTCCAAATACGGTGATATGCTTATCATCTGGCTTATCCATATTGTATGTTTTACGACTACGATCATAAGGATAAGAAGTAATGGTGTCTACCAATAACAAAGAGTACGGCATTGTGCTCTTGGCTACAAAAGAAGCTACTTTATTACGAATAAACTCGGCAGCCTGTCTATACTCGGACAATGATTGTAGATATTTCAGACGATATAGCTGTGCTTCATAGTAGTCCGTACCGGTAATGGTAACACTATAAGGGATACTGAGAACTCTTGTATGATTGGCACGACGGAGTGTATCGTTAAAAAGGAGGTATGATCCGGTCTGTTCGTAAAACGAACGGCGTAGATTTGCCTCCTCCGATTGGTCTGCATCATCCGGAACAAAGAGATTTATTTCGGGAACTACATCTCCGGAGAGCTGTTCTTTGCTACAACTTGCAAAAAACAGACTCAATAAAAACATAGTGAACAGGATTGTATTATTGTTATTTGGTTTCATAATTATGTATTTTTGAGGGTTTGCGATCCAAGCGAGGATTATCCTGTATTTGATCATTGATACTACGTTGCTCACGAGGCAGAGGTAGAACATATCCTTCATCTTCTTCTGCCGGAAGAGTATAGTAGTAAGTAATATTCGGCTTGCTGTTACGTCCATCTTTTTTGTATATAGTATATGTATTCACCAGCTCTTCTTTGCTTGGATAAATACTGTTAACCCTGTAACGGCGAATATCAAACCAGCGTTGTCCTTCAAAACAGAGTTCCATTCGGCGTTCTTGACGTATTGCTTGTACAAGTTCACTGCTGGCAGACATTGTAATTTCGGAGTTAGCTCCTGCTTGGTAGCGACTCTTTCTCAATTTGTTAATCAATTCGACTGCCTCGTTATTCTTTCCTTGCATAGCCAGTGCTTCTGCTAAGTTGAGATAAATCTCACCACTGCGAAGCACAAAGACGTCCGAAACTTCACTACGATTAAAGTTTTTAGGATTTGTTTTAGTTACCTGCACATAGTGTCCTCCATCCAATGCTCCTTTAGCTTGGGAGCGAATCATATAACGCTGCGCTCGAAGGTCTTTCTTGTCATACAAAGCATACAAATCTTTCGATACTGCAAAACCGCCTATGGGAGCGTTACTCATTTCAGCTGCAATGAGTCCTCCTCCCATACTAAATATCAATTCCGGATTAGATGAAGAAAAGAAATACTCCTCCGCTCCCAAGCCATTCAAATTACATAGCTGAGGGTGCAAATCCATTGCCTTTTGAGCATAAAACTCGGATTTTTTCCAGTCTTGCATATAGAGATATACACGCGATGCAAAAAGGTTTATTCCGGCTTCTGATATTCTGTAAAGAGAAAGCTGTTTAACCCCTTGGCTCATCCTCAAAGCCTCATCAAGATCACTGATTATATGGTCATAAACCTCTTTGATGCTGGATCTTTGGAATTTCTTATTCTCGATATAGTGTGCTGTTTTAAGCGGAATACCGGGCTTATCCAAATTCTCAGGAGCATAAGGTTGAGCATAAAGATTTACCAAAAAGAAGTAGTAGGCAGCACGAAGAAAATGTGCTTCTGCTTTGATGCGATTCATTCGATTCTGCTCTGCTTCTGTTGTACTTTTTATGCTTGATGCTTCATTCAATACAATGTTCAAAGTGATGATGTGGTTATATACACGCAACCAATCTACACTCTCCTTATAAGAAACCAAGCCATTGAATGCCTCCCCAATATGTTGTTGCCAAGTATAATAGCCGAACATACGTGGGCGGATATTGGCTTCCGGATTGTAACGAGTAGTGCCTATCAGCTCCTGAGTCTCATCTGACATATAGTGCAAATAAGGAAAGTAAAAGTTGTCGTAACGGCGAGGAGTAGTAGGTGCCACACTCATATAGCACGCACCGATAAGCAACTCATCAAGATCATCAGCTGTACGAATATAAGCAAGGTCATTCGAGCGTTCACGAAGAAAATCTCCACAAGAAGTCGTCATTATACTTCCTGTCAGTATCAGGAACAGACCGGCAAATATATTATTAACTATACGTTTCATCTGTTTTTTATTTATAAGGTAATATTTAATTGAAGCGTGTATTGCGGACGTTCGGACAGATTTACCTCTGTAAATCCTCCTTGAACGGGAGTCTGTCCTTTAAGTTCCGGTCTTGCCAATACAAAAACATTATTGGTAGAGAAGGTAATACGCGCAGCTTCCACTCCATGACGCGACAACCACTTAGAAGGGAGTTCGTAAGAGAGGCTAAGATCCGTACACTTCAAGTAATCGGCAGATACCACACGAATATCCGAATAGTTGTACATATCCCAAACATTCTCTGCTATTACAGGCATTTTACCCGATGTATAGCGAGAGTAGTGCCTGTTATATTTATCCGAAACAGCAGGCACCATCTGATCTACTACGGCAGGAATGTGTGTATAAAGTTCATCTCCCGGCTTACGCCAACGATCCATAAAGATTCTATTGACATTCATTTCAGGTAAGAAATTCTTGCTTGAGCCATAAGGTTTGAAAAGTCTTGTCTTAGCTCCAATACTATATGATAGATTAAATCGAAGCGAGAATGCTCCCCAACGAATACTATTGCGGAAGCTGCCGAATGCTGTAGGATAGCGATTCCCCGACTTAGACAAGACTTCACTGAAAACTTCATAGTTTCCTTTACCATAAAATTCTTCTTTACGCTCTTCTCCATCATGGAACATCGGACCTCCATCTTCCGGATTGAGTCCACGGAAACGATAAGAATAGAATGATCCCAAAGCCTCTCCTTCCACCAAGGCGCGACCGTGCAAGAAGTCTCGAACTTTATATTGACCATATTGAGGTTTGCTGTCAAGACGATTGAAGCTCTTAGAAAAAGAGGTGGATACACGCCATGAGAAATCACGAACACGCACAGGCTCTACCGAAAGAGCAAGACTGAAACCGTGATTACGAAGATTTCCGCTATTGACAACATACGATGGAAAACCATTCACCAAATCAATGCCCAAATTCATGTAAGCATCACGGGTGTATTTGTGATAATAAGACAAAGTGGCCGCAACACGTCTTTGCCATGCAGCAATATCCAGCTCCGCACTGAAAGAGTTTGTCTTTTCCCAACGAAGATTCGGATTAGGATAACGAGCCAATATCGCCAACTTTTCATTGTAATAAGGGTCTGTGCTCAGCTTACGAATAACCGGTTCGGGCGACTGATCTCTCAACATATTACCTTGTGTGCCATAGGATGTACGCAAGTAAAGGTAATTGAACCAAGTACCATCGGCGAGGAGATGAGAGAAATCATAACTACCGGAAACAGACCATACAGGAAGAAGTCGACGATTGCTTTGACTTCCAAAACGATTAGAGCCATCTGTCCGTCCATTCAGTCCTAACGTGAGATTGTGACGAAAAGTATATGAAATGGTTGCAAAAGCAGATGCCTGATTGAGCAAATCGTCCGTACGTCTGGGTTGTGCCTCTTCACTTATAAGCCAAGCCTTGTATGCAGGGAAGCGATCTATATCCTCCGGAGCAACAAACTTTTCTCCATAATCACGGAAATAGCCTCTCTGTATCTGCTTCATACCTCTGGTATGAATGCTTTCAGCAGCAGTTCCTACTTGTATGTTCAACATATCTTCATTGTCGAATGTACGAGAATAGTTCAACATCAATCTTCCGGAGAGAGACTGATAACGCTCTTGAAAGTGATTGAGTTCTCCTCCGTATGGCAGTTCACTATGTTCCAAAGCAACCTTATTGAAAGGTTTTCCATAATCTGCCCATCTCTTATCTGCCACGTAATAAGTTTTATCATCGTGGTGCTCTTCCCCATTTGTATTGGAAGTGGCATAGGTCAATAAAGCTGAAGCCGATAGTCGATCAGAGAGCTTGAGGTCATACGCCACACTCAGAGAAGTGTTAAAGTGGTCTTGCTTATATCCACTATGTTCGAGTTCGTTTAGGATATTAAAATTATAGTTATATCTGTCATCCCCTCGTCTATAAAAAGAGTATGCACCATCCTCTCCATAAGTGGGGATGGTACGTGCTGTATTATAAGCATAGTCTACCGGATTGATTGTAGAAGCATTATAACGACGCGACTCTACGCCCGTTCTCATCCAAACACTTAACTTGCTCTTGTTGCTGAGATCTGCAATCACTTTAAGGTTACCTGTTGTACGCTGAGTTCTATTGCTTCTAACAACTCCGTTGCTAAGATTATACCCTAAAGAAGCATAGTAATTTAGATTTTCAGAAGTTCCTGATACAGAGAGGTGGTGATCTGTAGAAAGAGCATCACGCATCAATAGAGAGAACCAGTCGGTATTCAGAGACTCTATGCTCTGCACACGACTATTGAACTCTTCAAAACTGATCTCCTTATTATATAACTTCTTAACCAAGTGTTCGTATCCCACTTCGTACATATCAACAGGAAAATAGTAGTTGGATTCTACCAGTTCACGAGAAAAATTGACTCGCTCTCTTGAGTTCATCAAGTTGACATCCCTGTCTGTGTATCTTGGACGAAGAGATAGACTACTGCTCCCCGAATAGTTAATGCGCAACTTACCATACTGTCCCTTTTTGGTAGTGATCATAATAACGCCATTGGCGGCTTGTACCCCATAAAGAGCTGTAGAGGCAGCATCTTTAAGGACATCTATACGCTCTATATCAGATGGGTTGATACCTGCGATAGCATTACCTACTCGATTGATAAAGTCAGGATCATTGATATCTTCTGCCGGAATTGTTACAGGATCTCGGACTACCACACCATCGACAACCCATAAAGGTTCACGTACTCCTAAAATAGTACTGGTACCACGTATTCGCAAACGAGGAGACGAGCCTATATCACCGGCGGAAGGCATAACAAGCATTTCAGGGACTAATCCTTCCAAACTCTTATCTATGGTACTGACACCGGGAAGAACAATCTCTGAGGCTTTAAGAGTTGTGGCTGCTCCTGTCCATCTACGTTTGTTTATTGTCTGAAAGCCGGTTACCACAACATCTCCCAACTCGGAAGAGTCGTCTTCAAGAATAAGAGAGAGCTGTTTTTCTCCCTCATATAATAGTTTCAAAGGCTTCATTCCCACATAGGAAACAGCCAGAGTTATTTTTTCTTTGACATTCGGAATACGGATCAGACAAGAACCATCTTCACCTGTTACAGCCGTAGCTCTTCCGTTGACATAGATAGTTGCTCCAATAGCCGGAGAGTAGTCCTTAAACTGAACCTTACAACGCACGGAGCGCGCTACAGGTTTAGTTGTGATAGTTGTTGTCTTGCTCTGTCCTTCAGCAGGGGTGGAAAGAGAAATAGAAGAAGCAAAGAACAATACCACAGAGAAAACTTTACAGACCCAAGGTCGTATGTCTCTTAACATAAATAATTGATACAATTAAAATGACACAAAATGTAAAGTTCTACAGATTTAGCTTCATAAATCTGTAGAACCATTTTTAGAAAAGTCTTGCAAAGGTAGGTATTAATACCTAAAGGTACAGGCCCTATTCCTTGAAAAGATAATTATCAATATCCCAAAACCTTTAGTGCTTTCTCTCAAAACCTTTAGTGCTTTCTCTCAAAACCTTTAGTGCTTTTCTCCAAAACCTTTAGTGCTTTTCTCTAAAACCTTTAGTGCTTTTCTCCAAAACCTTTAGTGCTTTCTCTCAAAACCTTTAGTGCTTTCTTCAAATACCATTTTCTAAACAACCTAGATCAATAGAGATCAGTCTCTCCATTTAGCAGAAGTAGGAAATGCTCTTAAAATAAATACCTACATTTGTGATAAAATCAACTTAAACCATATTGAACATTGAAAACATTAGTAGTAGTAGGACATCCACATCTTGAAAAGTCTGTTATAAACAGGGCATGGTGTGAGTACATTCAAGCTAATAGTGAAGAGCTGAATGTGATGATACGAGTCCTTTCGGAGCATTGTGAAGAGAAGGGCTTTGATATAAAAAAAGAGCAAGAGATATTGTCGGAATATGATAGAATCATTTTGCAGTTTCCGTTGTATTGGTACATGGTACCATCCATTATGAAAGAGTGGATGGATACCGTTTGGTGCGAAGGTTGGGCATACGGAGAAAACGGAGACAAGATGGAGGGAAAACTTATAGACGTGGCTGTAAGTACAGGTGCTCCGGAATTTGTCTTTGATGCGGGAATATCATTGGAGACATATCTTAGCTTTGTCAAAGGCTCTGCTGGTTTTGTTAGAGCCAAGTCCGGACGCATTTTTGCATTATATGGAGCGGAGGTAAATATGACTCCTGAGCGTTTGCAAAAAAGTTGTGAAGACTATGCCGAATTTATAAAGTCATAACGAGAAATAGTTTTGTTTGGCTATGCATGAAAGCATCTACATAGTTTCTCTTCCATCAAATCATGTTGAATATCTAAATTCTTTTCCTAAAAAGGGAGAGGACAGAGATATATTCTTCTGCTCAGATCCTCCAAATGCTAAATTGGGATCGGGAGGAGGTTCGGTATATGCCATAATGCAAGCTCGTGATAAGAGGAAAAAGTTATATCACAGAGAGATTGTGATAAATAGTGATGGTGAAAGTAGAAGACTTCCTGCCTACTCGGTACAAGGAAAGGTGATGATGCCTCTTCCCGGGAAAGTTTATAAAACACTTTTAGACATCCAGGTAGAAACGATAGACACTTTTTTAGAATCCGATACAGATGGGTTTTATCGCACAGCTATTTCATGTGGTGATGTGCTATTGGATCTAAAGCAAGTTCCCTTTATTCCACACTATGATCTATTGTGTATAGGTGTAAAAGGCGAGTTAGAGAAAGCTTCAAAACATGGTGTTTTTATTGTTTCTCAAAATGCAAATATTTTCTCTATTCCGATACAAGTTTTACAAAAGCCTTTGGTACAACAACTTGAAGTACTTCAGGAAAAATTTGAGATTGCAATAGACTCAGGGCTTTGGTTGCTTTCCCAAAAGGCTTCAGACCTTCTTTTCAAAAGTAGCAGAGGAACAGAGGGTGAACTAAAATATTTTGATTTATATTCCTCTTTCCCGGATATAATAAAAGAGCATAAACTCTCAATAGGAGTAATGTATGATTCTTCCGACTCTCATTTCTATCACTTCGGATCCAGTAAGGACTTGCTAAGATCTGCAAAATCCCTAAACTTGGATATAAAGGGATCTTGCTGGATAGATAGCTCGGAGCTAAGTGATAAATGGATTCTGAAAGGAGATAATATCCTTACTCATATTCCAAAAGAAATGAAAGGTTGGGAGCTTCCGAATGGTGTATGTTTGGATTTTCTACCTTTGAAAAACGGTCTAAAGTGCCTTAGAGTATATGGCATAGATGATCTTTTCAAAGGGACAGCCATAGAGGGAGCCTCTTTTGTAAATGCTCCTTTATTAGAGTTAGCCGGAATAGCGAGTCTATCCACAACAACTGATATCTATGAGCTACCTCTCTTCCCTTGTTCTGAAGATATAGATGTGCTTGCCTTTGTGGGAGAATGGTTATCTCAATGGCATCTATACTCTTCAAAAAGCAATAACAAAGAGGTTTTAGAAACATATAAAAAAATCCCCAAGGTTTCTGCCAAAGAATTGGGAAGTATGACCGACTTTGAAGAACTATATAGAGAATGAAGAACAAAAAAGTTCCCCGTAAAGAAATATTGGGAACAAATTTGAATTTGAAAAGATCCGGTGATATCAGATCACAAATAGTAGCTCCCTACTTTAAGCAAACTCTCTACCCAAGTAGAAAGGTCTTTATGGATCAAATTGTGTGGAGCAGGTCTCCTGTGAGAATTGATTTGGCAGGGGGATGGACAGATACACCTCCTTATAGCATGACAGATGGAGGACGTGTCATAAATATGGCTATAAATGTCAATGGTCAAGAGCCTCTTCAGGTCTTTGTAAAACCAACACCAGAACTTCATATAATACTACGCTCTATAGATGCCGGACTGGATGAAAAAATCACCTCTTTGGATATATTGGAGGAGTTTGACAAAGTTGGTTCTCCATTCAGTATTCCCAAGGCGGCTCTATGCTTGTGTGGTTTGAGCCCAAAGTTCAATACTCATGTTTTTAAGTCTTTAGAGGAATATCTGAAACAGCTTGGGTATGGGATAGAGCTCACCATGCTTTCTTGTATTCCTGCAGGATCGGGTCTTGGTACAAGTTCTCTTCTATGCTCAGCATGTTTAGGAGCTCTCAGCAATTTCTTCGGATTTGAATGGAGTCTCGAAGAAATTGCTCAAAGGACTCTTGCCGTAGAACAACTGCTAACTACCGGAGGCGGCTGGCAAGATCAATTTGGAGGAATGTATGGAGGAATAAAGGTTATAGAGTCTGAAGCATCTATTTTACAACAGCCGTATGCCACAACACTGCCAAATACACTTTTCACTGACCCTCTCTATGGATCCTATCACATGCTATATTACACAGGCATAACAAGAACAGCAAAAAATATCTTAGTTGAGATCGTAAATAGAGTGATTGATCAAGATATTCAGACATTAGATATACTAAGAGAGATCAAGACCCATAGCTACGCAGTAGAACACGCTATAAAAAAGGGAGATATAACAACGTATGGAAGTCTTCTGAAAGAAGCATGGGAGCTTAATAAGAGATTAGATTCCGGTGTATCTACTCCCGAAATAGAATACCTGATTTCTGCTATAGATGATTGGGCTTTAGGCTATAAGTTACCCGGAGCAGGAGGTGGCGGTTACTTGTACATCGTGGCAAAAGATCTGAAAGCTGTAAATTTGATAAAGAAAACACTAGAGAACGATTTCATAAAGAAGAAAAATGCACGCTTAAGTGAAATGTCTCTTTCTCTAAAAGGTCTTCAAGTAACTTCTTCTTAAAAGAAATAATTTGCATTAGTATATGGGGAAGAACGTGGATAAAGTAATATTCCTATGTAAAGAGTGTGGAAATGAGTTTTCAAAATGGTCCGGAAAGTGTCCTATGTGTAATGCTTGGAATACTTTGTCTGAATATAAAGTAAAGGATACTCGTTATATACTTAAGAGCATATCTCTTGATAAAGGAAATGTCTCATTTAAACCACTAAAAGAAGTCTTAGGAGAAGAAGCTGAAAGATTAGATCTGCAAGATAAAGAGTTAAATAGAGTTCTCGGAGGAGGCCTTGTAAAAGGCTCTGTTGTACTTATTGCAGGAGAACCCGGTATAGGTAAAAGTACACTTATTCTCCAAACGTTACTAAACACGAAAGGGATACGTACATTATACATATCCGGAGAGGAAAGTGAAAAACAAATAAAACTGAGGGCTGACAGAGTAGTAGAAACGATTCCACACGAAAACTTTTTAATCTACTGTGAAACTCATTTAGAAAAGATCTTGGAGATTTGCAAAGAGGCTTCTCCGGATCTTGTAATCGTAGATTCTATTCAAACTATATTTACAGAACAAATAGACTCATCTCCCGGAAGCCTTACCCAAGTACGAGAATGTGCTACAAGACTTATGGCTTATGCGAAGAATACAGATATCCCTATTTTATTGATTGGACATATTACCAAAGATGGTAGCATTGCCGGTCCGAAGATATTGGAACACTTGGTCGATACGGTATTGCAATTTGAAGGAGACACCAATTACCAATATAGGCTATTAAGAGCTAATAAAAATCGCTTTGGTAGCACATCCGAAATTGGGATATATGAGATGCGTCAAAATGGTTTGAGAGGTGTTGAGAATCCATCAGAGCTTTTGATAACAAGAAGAGAAGAACAACTTAGTGGTATTTGTGTAGGATGTGCCATGGAAGGAGCCAGACCAATTCTAATAGAAATACAATCTCTTGTCAGTTCTGCTGTTTATGGCACACCTCAAAGATCCTCTACAGGAGTAGATGGAAAAAGAATGAATATGCTACTTGCCGTATTGGAAAAACGTGCAGGATTTAAGCTCATACAGAAGGATGTATTCTTAAATATCACGGGGGGACTTAAGTTATCGGACACGGCATTGGATCTCTCTATTCTTGCAGCCGTGCTTTCATCCAATCTTGATCTTCCTATCCCAACCAACATCTGCGTTGCGGGAGAAGTTGGTCTTAGTGGAGAAATACGTCCTATTAGTAGAATAGAGCAAAGAGTTGGTGAAGCACAGAGGATAGGATTTGAGACAATCATAATTCCAACTCAAAACTTGCAAGGAATAGACTTGAATAAATATAAAATCAAGGTTGTAGGAGTAAGCCGGGTAGATCAGGCTTTTAATTTCTTATTTCGTGGAAGGTAAACTAAAACTAGTAGGTATTAGTTTTCACACTACTCACAAAGTCCAATTCACCTAAGGCTTTATTTACTTCATAGCTAACTTTATCTCCACTTGATTTGGCTTCTATATAAATATGTCCGGTATCGTTTTTGAAATTAGAGTCTAATGATACATTAGAGATCGAAACTTTCATGCAGGAAAGGAGTCCTTTAACTGCATTTATATCGGGCAGAGCCGTTGTCGTATCTATATTTATACCAAGGTTCTTCTGTCTCAAACCGAGTTTTTCTTCAACATATCCCATAACTACTAAAACAAAGAGCACCAGCAAGGTAACAATGGCAGATGTCATATACATACCGGCTCCTATGGCTAAGCCCAATGCGGAACAAACCCATATTCCGGCTGCAGTAGTAAGCCCTTGAACATTATCTCCACGCCCTCTAAGTATTGCTCCAGCCCCTAAAAAACCCACACCCGACAGCACCTGTGCTGCTATTCTGGCGGGATCCCCCATTCCGGAGATGTCCGGAAGATAAATAGATATAAGCATGGCAACAGTACTACCAACTGTAATAAGGGTAAATGTCCTAAGACCAGCTCTTTGATAGCGCACCTGACGATTATATCCTATAAGCATACCGACAACTACGCTATAAAGCAATCGAACTACAACATCAACAGGTTGAAGTCCTCCATGATAAATACAGGATAGATCAAAAAACTCCGAAAAACTCATGTTGTCATACTCTTTTATAAATCATCCAATAGTAGATAATTCAAAAGTAGTGCTTTTTTTTTATTGGGCATCTGTCGAAGTAAATACCTCAAAGGAATTATCCGAATAATAGACATATATTTTGGATATTCTTCTTTCGGATTTTTTATTTGCATTTTGCTCCTCTTTTATTGTAGCAGATAGATTCTGCACAGATTCACTCAAATTGGAAAACTTCTGCGTGATTTCTAAAAGTTTCATTGAAAAACTCTCATTAGAAACACCTTGTTCCTCTTCAGAAGGTTCTATTTGGAATAAATCAGGCTGCAAATAGGGTGTCTTTAATATTTCTCCTTTTCCGGAAATAATCCATTCCACATTGTACTTTGGAAAACTTGAGATCAATTTTTCAATTATTTGAACTCCCGGATTATTTCTTCCTCTCAAAATATGATTGAGAGTGGCTCTATTGATCTCTAATTTTTCAGCAAATGCCGCTTGAGAAAGCATTTCTCTTTCCATGATAGTATTTATCCTGTCATTGATAGTTTGTTCCATACTTTTATGTTTTTAAGAAGAAAAAAAACCGTTATCCATTTCTATACAACAATCTATTTATTTAGAAATGTAT
>NZ_JQZX01000021.1:0-68629 GCF_000765975.1 Porphyromonas canoris | reverse complement strand
CTTGGGCGGTATCTTTTCGAAATGCGCTACGAGAGTGCGATTATTGGTAATCGGGAATGAGTAAGAGGCAGAAGTGGAAACTTCCGTGCCGGACTCTGTCCATCTTATAAACTTCCAACCTTCTTTTGGAGTGGCAACAACGGTAACTTGTGTATTCTCTTCAAACTTCCCTGCACCCGAAACCGTACCGCCGTTGGTCGGATTGGCTGAAAGAGTTACGGTGTATTGCTTGGGCGGTATCTTCTCGAAATGCGCCACGAGAGTGCGATTCTTCGTAATCGGGAATGAGTAAGAGGCAGAAGTGGAAACTTCGGTACCGGATTCTGTCCATCTTATAAACCTCCAACCTTCTTTTGGAGTAGCTACAACGGTTACTTCTGTATTCTCTTCAAACTTCCCTGCACCCGATACCGTACCGCCGTCGTTTGGTTGAGCCGAAAGGGTTACGGTGTATTGCTTGGGCGGTATNCCCGATACCGTACCGCCGTCGTTTGGTTGAGCCGAAAGGGTTACGGTGTATTGCTTGGGCGGTATCTTCTCGAAATGTGCTACGAGAGTGCGATTCTTCGTAATCGGGAATGCGTAAGAGGCAGAAGTGGAAACTTCGGTACCGGATTCTGTCCATCTTATAAATCGCCAACCCTCTTTTGGAGTAGCTACAACGGTTACCTCTGTATTCTCTTCAAATCTGCCTTCTCCCGATACCGTACCGCCGTCGGTCGGATTAGCCGAAAGGGTTACGGTGTATTGCTTGGGCGGTATCTTCTCGAACTGTGCTACGAGAGTACGATTCTTCGTAATCGGGAATGAGTAAGAGGCAGAAGTGGAAACTTCCGTGCCGGACTCTGTCCATCTTACAAATCGCCAACCTTCCTTCGGAGTGGCAACAACGGTTACTTGCGTATTCTCTTCAAACTTCCCTGCTCCCGATACCGTACCGCCTTCGTTTGGTTGAGCCGAAAGGGTTACGGTGCATTGCTTGGGCGGTATCTTCTCGAAGTGCGCTACGAAAGTGCGATTCTTCGTAATCGGGAATGAGTAAGAGGAAGAAGTGGAAACTTCCGTGCCGGACTCTGTCCATCTTATAAACTTCCAACCTTCCTTGGGAGTGGCAACAACGGTTACTTGCGTATTCTCTTCAAATTTACCTTCTCCCGATACCGTACCGCCTTCGCTCGGATTGGCTGAAAGGGTTACGGTGTATTGCTTGGGCGGTATCTTCTCGAACTGCGCTACGAGAGTGCGATTATTCGTAATCGGGAACGAGTAAGAGGAAGAAGTGGAAACTTCCATGCCGGATTCTGTCCATCTTACAAATCGCCAACCCTCTTTTGGAGTAGCTACAACGGTTACNCGAGTAAGAGGAAGAAGTGGAAACTTCCATGCCGGATTCTGTCCATCTTACAAATCGCCAACCCTCTTTTGGAGTAGCTACAACGGTTACCTGTGTGTTCTCTTCAAACTTCCCTGCACCCGATACCGTACCGCCGTCAGTCGGATTAGCTGAAAGGGTTACGGTGTACTTTGGTGTAACGGGCTTTCTTTTATCCTTGATCTGCACAATATATTCGGATTCATTGTAATCTTGCCCATTGGATGTACCATCATAGAAATCTCCTTTAAAAGAGAATTCTTGAATATTGGGAAATCTTTCTTTTGTTTTCTCCAATATCTCACTCAAGCTCATAGAGCTTTGAGTAAAGTTTTGGTGTAGCAATTGAAAATTATTTTCCCCTAGGCGGCTTGCTAACCACCCTATACTAGGGAACTTTCCTGCAGGAACACTAAGAAGGGAATTCTCATTTTCCTGCGTAACTTCTATTATCTCAGGTGCATCGCTACCGTTATATTGAAGGACACCGAAGTAGTTTACATGTGCGTAAACCTTTTTTCGTATATTTTCTTTTATGAAAAAGAAATGTACGGTTCCAGCTTGGGAAACTTTTATTTTGTTTCCCTCTATAATTCCACCAGAGTTGATTTCTGCCTGGTGGTTTTCCGGAAGCTGAACGTAAAATTCGACTCCGTTTTTAACCTTAATTCTGGAACGTTCGTTATTTCCTACTGGATTAAGATGCAGTTCTTCCACAGGGACAACTTGCCCCTGTTGCAATACTGTAACGGTCTTGAGATATTCCTTTGCCATTGCAGGCAGAGCGAACAACATTCCCATAAGAAACAGGAAAAATGGTCTTAGATTTATTTTTTGCTTCACGGATTTTTCTTTTTTGTGGATTGTTTATTATTAAAGAGAAGCTCTGCTCTCTATTGCGTTATTATTCTATTAAAAGTCGAACCGTTTTTTGCGACTCTGCTATGTCCTACGTTTTTGCTTAAAAGGGGGCACTCCCTGCGCTTTTCGGCTCCGATCAAGCTTTGTCTCTATCTCACTCTCGATGCTTTTAAGGAGTGAATCTGTACGGATTGGGATTTAGTATCAACTCTTTACGGAGATGCCCATCCGCAACCGAGAGATAACCAAAAGAGATTATTTCTCCGACAGTGGCTGCCCATGAACCTCTCTGCGAAAGCATTTTGAGGTTATGATGACCTGCCACCACCACACCACAAAATTATATAAAGATTTTGATTTTTTAGAGAAACGGGAAAAGAAAAAAGAGAAAGATTGGATTTCCGAAGGGTGAGACGTTACGCTCTTTTCGCCGGCAAACGAGAGTCCGAGGTGGGATAAAAAGATGAAGAGCACTCATGGAGCCTGCCGATAAGATGTTTATGAATAGCTGTGGAACGGAGTATGCGAGCCTCGGCAGGCTTTGCAATGTTCTCACAAACCTCATCCCGGAGTTTATCGCATACTGCCTTCTTCCCAAAAAGATGGGAACAGATGTCGAAATCGTAGGGGAAGCAAATGTGGCTGTACAGGTTTATATCTTACTCTTATTCTGTTCAAAACTTTTCTTGTCCGTTTATAACTTTTCAAATCAAAGCACGGTTGGCGGAGGTCGTGCCTTGCATCTACAAAATCGGGGCTTGATTGCAGTCAACCAAGCCCCGATTTCTGTTTCTTAATATGGATAGAGGAGAAAGTAAATGCGTTCAGCAGAACTTTCAAACAGGTTCGGAAAGAGTCTTAAAGCCTATCGAAGCCAACCTTTCTTTCAAATCTGCCGACATCTCTCTGCTTACAACGGTGTAGGCATGCGGTTCGCGAGGATAGAAATACGCTTTGCGCTGCTGCTCGAACGGCATCCGCCTCTCCTTCATCCGCCTGTCTATCTCGGTGAGATCAAGTGTGCGGAGGAGAGCATGCAGTATCGCATCCGGGTCGGAGGCGTCTAACGTGATGGTTTCGTCTGCCGGAGGGGGAGGCGTCATCTGCTTTATCAGATGCGCTCCATCGAGTCCGAAGAAGTCGCATCCGTTCTTCACGCAGGCGACGGCACCGTTGCACTTTCCGTCCGCGCTGAATCCGGCGACATGGGGAGTGGCGATAAGGGCTTCTACCAACAGGCGGTCGGAGATATTCGGCTCGTTTTCCCAGCAGTCTATTATCACGTTGGAGATCTGCCCCGTGCGGATTCCCTCCAGCAGTGCTTCCGTCTCGGTTACCGCTCCACGACAGGCATTGATGATGATGGGCTTTCTCTTAAGAGGCGGCAGGGCAGAAGAGTCGAAGAGGTGATAAGTGGCATATCTTCCCGCTTTGGTCAGTGGCGTATGAAAAGAGATAATATCCGCTTCGCCATATATCTGTGCAATCTCCACAAAATCCGCACCGCCCTCTTTTTCTGCCCGTGGGGGGTCATTGAGAAGAACCTTCATACCCAATGCTTCGGCGTACTTCGCCATGAGAGAGCCCACGTGTCCCACTCCGATGATACCGATAGTCTTTCCCCGGAGGCTGTATCCGGAGTGGAGCGCATAGAGTGCCAGAGCGGAAGATAGAAAGTGTGCCACGGCGTTGGCATTACAGCCGGGGGAGTTGCGCCAAGCTATGCCGTTGGCATCGCAGTAGGCTGTATCGATGTGGTCGAAGCCGATTGTCGCCGTCGTGATGAGCTTCACGCTGCTGCCTTCAAGGAGTGCGGCGGTGCACTTCGTAATGCTCCGGATGATGAGCCAATCTTTATCCCTTACCGTTTCGGGCGTAAACTCCGAAGAGGGGAGATAGGTAACCTCCCCAAGATGCTCCAATACTCCACGAAGGTAAGGCACGGAGCTTTCTGCCAAAATCTTTATGCGTCCGGACATGACAGGAGTCTCTATTTTGCGGCTTCGGCTATGGCGTGGAGCCTCATCTGCTTGAGCATGGCAGAGAGACCGTTGCTCCGTGTGGGAGAGAGGTGTTGGTAGAGTCCGATACGATCGACAAAGTAGAGATCTGCCTTGGCAATATCTTCCGCTTTCTCCCCGTCCAACACTTTGAGCAGCATGGATACAATGCCTTTGACTATCACGGCATCGCTTGAGGCGTGATAGTGAATAGTGCCGTCGGGCATCGTTTCGGGAGCGATCCATACCCTGCTCTGGCACCCCTCTATAAGGTATTGCGGTATCTTAAAGCTCTCGTCCATGGGAGGGAGATCATTCCCCATCTCTATGATAAGAGCGTATTTATCCATCCAGTCGTCCAAAAGTGAAAATTCTTCTATAAGCTCGTCTTGCTTCTGATTGATAGTACTCATATATGATGTATGCTATTTGCCGTTTTCTTTATCCCGAAGCACTTCCCACACCACATTGCCTACGGCTTGGAGCGTATTGCGGTCGATGACCTCCATATTATCGTTGTGGGTGTGCCAGTAGTGTCCGAATCCTTTTTCGGTATCGGGGTCGTAATTGATGATGTCCACGCACGGAATACCCAGCCCAAGCATTACGAAGACATGGTCATCCATGATGGGACCTCCCATTTTGTTTATAAAATAGTTGCCGTAGCCTAAAGAGGCGGCTTTGGACCAGATCATGGAGGTGAGTCGTCCGGCATTCTCCTGCGAGTAGAACTCTCTGTGAAACTTTGCGTTCTTGGATCCGACCATGTCGAGCAGGATACCAAACTCGGCACTGTACCCTTTCTTGTGGGGGTTGGAAGACCAATATTGAGATCCCAAAGCCCAGCTGCTGCTCTCTCCGGTCTCCATAACGCCATCCGGTACACCATAGTCTTCGGCATCCATGAATATGATGTCTATGCCGTAGTTGGCAAATCCGTTCTCCGAGATATTGCGTGCCAGCTCCAGCAAGACCCCTACTCCGCTTGCTCCGTCATCGGCTCCGTCTATCGGGAGATGGCGTTTGCCCGAGTCTTTGTCATGGTCTGCAATGGGGCGTGTATCCCAGTGAGCGAAGAGCAGGATGCGTTTGGCTCTTTCGGGCATATACTCCGCGATGATGTTTTGTGCTTTAAGCAGCGTGCCGTCGTAGGCTTTGAGGTCTGCGCGCTGCCTTGTCACGGCAAATCCGTAACGCTCAAGGGTCTCCACGAGATAGTCTGCGCAGCGTGCGTGTCCCGCACTGTTAGGCACTCTCGGTCCGAATGAGACCTGACGTTCGATGTGCATATAGGCGCTGTCTGCACGGAAAGGAGTTTCCACAGCCATGGGAGTCTGGGAGGCGGAAGCCTCTGTGTTGTCTTCCTGTCGGGAATTGTTGCTCTTGCTGTCGCAGGAGGCGCATATCCCCAAAGAGCATACCGCCATGGAAAACAAGAGTGTAAGCAATCTGTTCATCTTATCTATTCTGTCTGTTCGGAGCCGTTGTAGACCAACGCCAACCGGTTATTCTTATGAAACATCCGCTGTGCCGCCGCTTGAATCTGCTCGGCAGTGATGGCGCGGATCTTGTCTATAATCACCTCCAAAGGTTCAAACTCTTTGTCGTAGAGCGACAACTTCCCGAGAGACAGAAAGGTCTGCTCTGTCTGCTCTGCACTTATGGAGAGCTGTCCGGCTGTCTGTTTAAGAGCCGCTTGAAGCCTTGCCGGAGAGAGCTTATTCTGCATCAACTCGTCCAAAATCCGGTGTACCAGATTCAATGCACGCTTGCGATAGCCGGGATCGCAACCGAAATAGATCTGCCAATAGCCTGCATCGCTAAGCCCGGTAAGGGATGCCTCCACGTTGTAGACCCATCCGCGCTTCTCCCGAAGAGCCACATTCAGACGGCTGTTCATGCCCGGACCGCCAAGGATGTTCATCAGGACAGAGGCAGACTGCCTCTCTTTGTCGTACATATCCGGTCCCATTCCGCCAAGAACCACATGACTCTGATAAGAACCGCGCTCCACCTCGTGCAGAGAAGAGGTAAGGAGCTTTTGAGGAGCCTGCGAAGAGATCTCGGAAAGGGATGCAAAAGGATCGAAATGACGCTCTCCCAGCTCTATGATACGCTTCAGGTTGGTGGGTCCCATACAGAAAAAGAGCATTCTGTCGGGGGTAAAGTTGTCCCGGACATAGCGGACACAATCCTCTCTTGTCATCTTCAGAAGCGACTCTTTAGTGCCAAGAATCCTTCTGCCTAACGGATGACCGGGAAAAAGAAGCGCCTCAAAGTCGTCGAAGATCTGCTCTCCGGGCGTGTCTTTATAGACGTTGATCTCGTCCATCACCACGGTTCGCTCCCTCTCCAGTTCGTGTACGGGGAATGTGGAACGAAAGCATATATCGCCGATCAACTCCATTGAACGTCCGATCTCACCCTTAGGCGCAATGGTGTATATAAATGTATCCTCTTTCGTGGTAAAGGCATTGAGCTCTCCGCCAATGGCTTCCATCCTGTTGAGTATATGCCATGCCTTTCGCCCGGTAGTGCCCTTAAACAGCATGTGTTCAACGAAGTGAGCGATGCCTTCTATACCTTCCGTCTCGTGCCGTGTACCGGATCGGATGCCCATACCGGCGTATGTCACGGCTCCTTTGGTGGGAAGAAAAACCACTCTGATACCGTTACTGAGTGTGTAGTGCTCTATTTTCATCGTGGGAAGTTACAAATTCTTTTTCATACGTACCGTTGCAGAGGTGTATCCGAAGCTGTTCGGGGAATTTATTTTAAGGAATAAAGGTAGTTTGTATTGCACAATACCAAATTTGTATTATCTTTGCAGTGAAATACCAAGAACAGACAAAAGATATGCTAGCAGTAGAAAATGTAAAGTCGCAAATGAGAAAAGGGATACTGGAGTACTGTATCCTGCTCATCGTAAGCCAGAAAGAGGCTTACAGCAACGACATTATAACCCAGCTGAAAGCTACGGAGCTGATAGTGGTGGAAGGTACTCTCTATCCGCTTCTGACGAGATTAAAAAACGATGGATTGCTATCCTACGTTTGGATTGAGAGCACTCAGGGTCCCCCTCGAAAATATTACAGACTCACCCCAAAAGGGCAGGAGTTTCTGAACGAACTGCATCCTGCATGGGAAGAGATACGTAAAGCGGTAGACGGCCTTGCGGCTAAAAGCATAGAACTTAATAACCCTCCTATTTCTGAGTAACAGACGATGAAAAAGACCGAAACAGTAAGCATTGCCAAGCGTTCGTTTCAGATAGAGAACGATGCGTATAACCTGCTGGATAGCTACATCCGTAACCTTGAGGCTCACTTCGCCAAAAGTGATCCTTCGGGGGAGATAGTGGCAGACATAGAAGAACACATTGCCGAGCTTTTTGAGGAACACACCCGCCAAGGAGTGTATGTGCTCACCATGGAGGATATTAAAAGCGTCATAGAGAGAGTGGGTAGCGTGGATGAGATCATCCATAGCGATCCGGAGAGTGAAGCGCAACAGGAGAAGAAGCCGGGCAGTGAAACACCTCCTCTCCCCCCTTTACCTCCGAAGTCTCGTCCTCGTCAGCGGAGAAAGACCTACTATCGCCATCCGACCAACAGGTGGTTCGGCGGTGTGCTTGGCGGACTCGGTTCGTACTTTAAGATAGATCCGCTCTTCCTTCGCCTTATTACCCTCCTGCTGTTGCTCACTCCGATGAGTTACTACATCATAGTGCTGTACGTTGCCGTATGGTTCTACATCAACGAAGCGAAGAGCATCGCCGAACTTCTTGAGATGGAAGGAGAAGAGGTTACAGCCAATACCATCTGGCAGAAAGTATCTTCATCCGCAAGCTCATCCGGCTTGGGAGAAGAGAGAAGCGGCTCCTCGCCGATTCCCGGAAGCTTCAATCGTCTGAAAGAGGAGGCAGACAGAATACTCCCGGTAGAGAACAAGCAGAAGCGCACCATCCTTATCACGGCAATGGTAGCCGTCGGAGCCATCCTGCTGATAGCTCTTCCGTTCCTTCTGTACAAGACACACATGTTTGGCAGCTACTTCTATATGGGCAACACATTCAATCACCTTGTAGATAACGTGCTACCGACATTTGCCGGAACATTCGGAGTGTTCATCCTTATACCGATCATCCTCCTCATCCTGCTTGTAATGGTGTTCTTCTTTGCACTTTCGGTGGTACCCACGGGGCTTATTCTGCGCACCGAAAAGTGGAATATATACACCAAAACCATACTGATAGTGCTATGGTTCATATTCTTAAGCTGGGTTTTCTAAAACACTAAACATAAACTTCTTCAGAGAAGAGGTTAGAAGTCGGGCTCTGTTTGGATTAGAGATTTGTAGAGTTCCGATTTCTAACCTCTTTGTTTTTCCGAACGTAATAGTTTTCTTACCTTTGCTTCAAACGAGATCATCCCATGAGTAAAGAGAATTCCGCCATAGTGGTAGGCTTCGATGCCAAGCGCATCGTAAAGAATCAGACCGGTTTAGGTAATTATAGCAGATACATCGTAGAAACTCTTGCGAGATATGCTCCGGAGGTTACGCAACTCCTTTCGACTGCCGAAGTGGGCAAGAAGGAGCTGTACGAGAGTCTGCTTGCCTACTCGCAAGTGAAGCTGGTACTGCCTCCAAGCAGCATCTTCAACAGAATGCCCTACTTCCAAGCCTATTGGAGAAACAAAGGGGCACTGCCTCAACTTCGAGGCAAAGGCATGACCATCTACCATGGTCTGTCCAATGAGCTGCCATCGGACATTACCACGCTGGATGTCCCGTCCGTGGTTACGATGCACGACTTGATATACGAGCGGTTCCCACAGTTCTACTCCCCCGTTGATGTAAAGCTGTACAGACACAAGTACGAACGCTCTTGCCGGGAAGCCACACACATCATCGCCGTAAGCGAATGCACCAAAAGAGATCTCATCGAAATCTATAAAATCCCCGAAAATAAGATAAGCGTCATCTATCAGGGATGCGCCGGAATCTTCAGGAAAAGGCTGACACCGTTTCAGATAGACAAGGTTACCGGTGAGTATCTTCTGCCTTCGGAATACATCCTGACCGTAGGCACGGTGGAAGAGAGAAAGAATGCGGGGCTCATCGTGGAGGCTCTCAGCAAGATGAAAAACAGCATCATCCCGCTGGTCATCGTAGGCAGAGAGACCAAGTATGCCTATAAAGTGAAACAGATAGCCCACCGTCTCGGTGTGGAACATCGCCTGATATTCCTCGAAGGAGTGCCCTCTCAGGATCTGCCTGCCATGTATCAAGGGGCTTCTCTGTTTGTCTATCCCTCCCTCTATGAAGGCTTCGGTATTCCGGTATTGGAGGCTCTTTGCAGCCGGATACCGGTGATAGCCGCCACCGGCAGCTGTCTGGAAGAGGCAGGAGGACCGCATTCACTCTACTGCAACCCCAAGGATGCCGATGATCTTGCACAGCTTATGGACAGGGCTTTGGAGGATGAAGAGCTGAGAAAAAAGATGATTGCGGAAGGAGAAGAGTGGAGCAAAAAATTCCTGCCGGAGCATACGGCGGTTCAGCTGACCGAACTCTACCGAACGCTCCAACAACAATAGAATAAAAAAGTGCCTTTTTTCAGACCTCTGAGAAAGGGCATTTTTATATATTCCATACCGAAAAATGCTCACTTTTTTCGGTCTCTCTATTTTGGTCGGAGGGGTCGTTTCCGGAGCACGACCGAACTGTTAAATTCACCCCGATTTATTAACACAATTTCCGACACCTATTTACCTTTGTCGGCTTAACGTGTTTAATTTTTCAATGAACACGTTTACCGATTTCATTAAACACGTTTACCGGATTCGATTAACGTGTTTAGCCAGAATCATTAAAACGCTAATAATCAACCGACTACGCATTTTTACCCTAAAATGCGCCTGAAAAGGTGAATTTCTTTATTAGGAAACGTTTACAGAAGAGAGCGTTAAAATTTACACCTATTAACGCGAAAAGTGCCCATCAAACGGACTGAGAAAAAATTTTTTCCGAGAATGCGCTGGTTTTGTATCCTTTTGATTATTAGGAATTTCAGGGCATACTTAGACATTCGGAGGCCAAAATCGGGGCAGAAAGGCCCTCCAAGCGAAGGAGAAGAGAGAGTCCGATTTTTATATAAAAGCTCCCTGGCAAAAAAGGTGTTCGGACAGGCTCTTCCGGACAAATCTGAACGGACACATTGCCAAACAACGAAAAAGTTGTACCTTTGCAGAGATTTATACACCTCAAGGCACAGGATGAACGCATATACCATCTCTTTTAAGAGCATCAAACAAGACGAAGAGACCTTTGAGTTTCCCCTGGATTCGGGCTTTTGGAAGAGGCAGGAGAGTGATGAAATCCTGGATGGAGATGTCATGGCAATAGTTCACGTTGCTCACGGAGCGGGCGGAACGTTTGAGTTGGAGCTTGATTTTCAAGGCACAGTGTCTGTGGCTTGTCATCGCTGTACCGCTCCACTCACTGTGGATGTAGATTCTGTGTCTGAGCTTGTGGTAAAGTACGGAGACGAATATTTGGATAACGGCGATGACCTTATCATTATTCCGGAAAGAGAAGGTACGCTTGATCTCTCGGAGATCATGTACGAACTTGTTCTCTGTTCTCTGCCTTTTACCTGTAAGCACCCTATTGATGAGTGCAATCCGGAGATGCTAAAGTATCTCGCCGGCTCTGAAGAAGCGGAGGAGGATGCCGATGAGTGGGAGGTTGATGAAGAGTGATACTCCGGACGGAGTGTCTTTAGGCTTTTGGAACTAATGAACAAATAAAAATAATAGACTATGGCACATCCTAAACGAAGACAGTCGAAGGCTAGAACAGCCAAGCGTAGATCTCATGATCACGCAGTAGTACCTACAATTGCTAAGTGTCCAAACTGTGGCGCATGGCATAGATATCACACCATCTGCGGTGAATGTGGATACTACAGAGGTCGTATCGCTATCGAAAAAGGCGAAAACCTATAACCCTCTTTAGAGGTAGGCAATGGGAGACATTCTGAGACATAAATAGAAGTCGACCGCCAAAGCACTAAGCTATCTGTTCTTTTTCTCGAAAAGATTGAGTAGCTTAGTGCTTTCTTTTTACACTATGTACCAAACACTAATAACATGAACAGAATTCACGCAGCCATTACTGCAGTAGGCGGATATGTTCCCGACAAAATAGTTACCAACGATGATATCGCCCAAATGGTGGATACATCGGACGAGTGGATCATGACTCGTGTCGGTATCAAAGAAAGACGTAAACTGGAAGATCCTCAGCTCGGATCTTCATACTTGGCAATTCAGGCCGTAAAAGATATGCTCGAAAGACACAGCATAGACCCTAAAGAGATAGAGGCTATCGTGCTTTCGACCAACTCCCCGGACTATCCGATACCCAATACATCCAGCCGTGTGGCTCTGGAAACAGGCTGTACCAACGCATTCGCATTCGATATATGCGCGGCATGCCCCGGCTTCCTCTATGGTCTTGAAATCGCATCGGGCTTTATCATGAGCGGTCGATACAAGAAAGTACTTGTGGTATGTACGGAAAAGATGTCTGCCATCATAGACCCGCAAGACCGTGCCACCGCTCCTCTATTCGGGGATGGAGCAGGCTGTGCTCTGATAGAACCTTGCGCTCCGGAGTATGGACTGCAAGACTCTATCATACGTACAGACGGGACAGGACTTCCTCACCTTACAATCAAGGCAGGCGGATCTATCCAGCGTCCTACGACAGACACCGTGGAAAACAGAGAGCACTATGTGTTCCAAGACGGACAGACCGTGTTCAAAGCCGCTGTATCTTCCATGGGAGATACCACTCTGGAGCTTATGGAACGCAACAACCTCTCTGCCGATGACATTAAATGGGTGGTTCCTCATCAGGCTAATATGCGCATCATAGACGCTGTGGCAAGAAGAATGGGCTTCTCTAAAGAGCAGCTTGAAGAGAAAGTGATGATCAACATTCACAAGTTCGGCAACACAAGCTCCGCTACTATTCCGATCTGCTTATGGGAATGGGAAAAAGATCTTAAAAAGGGAGACAAACTGGTTCTTACAGCTTTCGGTGCAGGATTTACCTGGGGCTCTTCCTACATCGTCTGGGCATACGACTACGACAAGAAGTAACGGTTCATCCTTCCAAGACATAAAAAAAAGAAGAGATACTCGGTTGGAGTATCTCTTCTTTTTTTTATTGTATTCGAGACTACAGCTCTTTAATGTACGCCCTTCTTGTCTTGTGATGTACACGCTCGAAGTAGTTCCACTGCATCTGAACAGCCTGATTGCTTTCCAGTTCAGGGTTACTTTCACAATATTCCACCCCAAGCCTTTGGAAAATAGGGATAAGATCTCGGAAGATGAGAGCATTGATCCCTTTGTTTTGATACTCCGGCAAGATTCCGATGAGGTAAAGATCGACCACTTTTGGGCGTGATTTCAAAGCCTTCAGCAGGTGTAAAATACCCATAGGATAGAGCTTCCCTTTGGCTTTCTGCATGGCACGACTAAGATTCGGAAGAGAGATGGCAAAACCTATAACCTTATCGTCCGGTTCCTGAGTAATAACCGTAACCAACTCTATCCGCAACATCGGGAGATATGTTTTGACATAGAACTCTATCTGTTCCGTAGAAAGCTCGGAAAATCCGTACAGATGCGCGTAGGCTTTATTGAGAGTATAGAAGATACTCTTTATGTATGGCATAATCTCCTTTACGGATGAGAACTTCCGCACTTTCAGATTATATTTTTGCTGTACAAGATCTGCTATACGCAAATGCTTTTCGGGAATCTCTTTGGGGACGTATATCTTATACTCTTTCCAGTCTTGATCTTTCTGGTATCCCAATGCCTCTATCTGCTTGGGATAGTAGGGATAGTTGTAGATAGTTGCAATGGTTCCAAGCTGATCGAAACCGTGAACAAGAAGCCCTTGATGATCCAAATCTGAAAAGCCCATAGGGCCGTGGATGATCTCCATTCCCTGTTTACGACTCCACGCTTCTACGGCATGAAACAGAGCGGAAGAGACTTCCGGATCATCAATGAAATCAACCCAGCCAAAACGTGCATAGGACTGGTTCCAAACCTCATTGGATTTATAATTGATGATACCGGCTATACGCCCCGCAACTTCTCCGTCTTTGTAGGCAAGAAAATAGATCACATCGCAAAACTGAAATGCCGGGTTCTTCTTGCTGTCGAGCGTAACCAATTCTTCCGACTCGATCTGGGGGACAAAGTATGGATTGCCTTTGTAGAGCTTTCTGGGAAAAGCCACAAAGGCTTTCATATCCTCCCTTGTCCGGGCTTCTCTTATCTCTATTTTGCTCATGAATGTTCCGATTAAAATCTCTTTTCTACCACTGCTTGTACTACATTAAGAATATAGTCGCCCAAACGTTCTCCTTCGTTAATGATGTCGTGGTAGTAAACCCCCTCCTGATAAGTATATTCTTTAGAGTTTATCTCATCAAGACTACTGATCTGAACATCATTGCGGAAGTTATTGATGGCATTCTCTATATTGTATGACTCCAATGCATCATCCGGTTGGACTTCCGACTTCGATAGTATGAAGTTCATCCGCTGAAGAGCCTTGGCGTTCAGATCCAAAAGATGCAAGATATTCTTTTGCATCTGAGGCGTGGAATTGGCTTTATGATCTTCTCTCCGCTTAATGTTCTTGGCAAGATTGTAGCAAGAGTCGCCGATACTTTCTATCTCTGTTACGGCACGTATGATGTTGCGAATATGTTCCTTACCTTCGGCACTCAATCGACCTTCACTTACTTTTGAGAGATAGTTTGCGATCTCCAGTTCCATACGGTCGCAGATGTTTTCATACTTCTCAACACGATTGTAGGTCTCTGCAAATTTCTCTTCATCTTCCTCTACAACAAGCTCTTTTACCATATCGAGCATACGTGATGTACGCTCTCCAAATACTGCCATCTCTTTCTGAGCCTGTGCAATGGAAAGCTCGGCCGTGGAAAGCATACCGAACGATATATATTTCAACTGGAACTCCTCGCCCTTGCTCTTCTGCTTTTTATCAGGAATAATCTTGCGACAGATGTAAACATAAACATTTACAAACCATATCATGATCAAGACGTTGAAAACATTAAACAGCGAGTGGAATAGAGATAGACCGAAAGAAACAGCCGTTATACCGGTATTCCGCATCTCAATATCTCGCAAAAGAGCCGGATCTGAAACCTGACTGACATCGGTCTCCAGTAGAGATGCCCGTTCCGGACCTAACTCTGCAAGGAAATCGAATAGCATTCTTGGATCGCCAGGTCCATAGTTGGAAATAATATGGACAACCAGCTTGATGAATGGCGTAAAGAATATAAGGGCAAAAAGAACCCCAAAGACATTGAACAGCAAGTGGGCTATGGCTGTACGACGTGCGGTAACATTGGCTCCGATCGCTGCGATGTTGGCAGTAATGGTTGTGCCTATATTTTCTCCCAAAACCATTGCAGTGGCAAGCTCGAAAGAGATCCAGCCTTTAGAACACATGATAAGTGTTATTGCAACAGTTGCACTGGAGGATTGAACCACCACGGTAAGGATGGTTCCGATAAACATAAACAGGATTGTCGATCCGAATCCACCGGAAGCATAATCCTTTAGAAACTCCAATGCCTGAGGGTGATTCTTGAGATCGGGTACACTGTCTTTGAGATACTGCAAGCCAATAAACAGGAAAGCAAAACCTATGATAAACTCTCCCCAAGACTTCCTATTACTCTTTCCCGAAAAGATAAAAGGGATACTGAGAGCAACGATGGGTACTGCATAAGTGGCAATATCTATCTTAAAGCCAAAGAGAGAAATGACCCACGCCGTAACGGTAGTACCGATATTTGCCCCCATGATAACGGAGATTGCCTGCCCCAATGTAACAAGCCCGGCATTGGCAAACGATACAACCATAAGGGTTGTAGCACTGGAAGACTGCACTAAAATAGTTATGAGCAAACCGGTAAAGATTCCAAAGACCCGGTTACTCGTCATGGCAGAAAGGAAATTGCGCAACCTGTCTCCGGCTATCTTTTGCAATCCTTCACTCATTACCTTCATCCCATAAAGGAATATACCCAAAGATCCTATGAGTTGAAGTATTTGAAAAAAACCAAAATTCATGTTTATGTAGCTTAGAATATTAGAAGCAGAAGTAGTAAATAAGTTTTTCGCTATCTTTACCTTTGTACAAAATAAATCAAAAAAAACCGAGTATAGAAATGAATAGCAGATTAAACATCGTTTTATCTCAAAAAAATAGAAGTATATCAGTTCCGAAGGGGATTACTCCTCTCGAAATTTTCAACCAATATATGGAGCCGATGAGTGCTCCGATAATGAATGCCCAGATAAACCATAAGACCGTTTCTTTAGCAGAACCTCTTTACGAAGAGTGTAACATCAGCTTTGTGGACTACACTCAAGAGTCCGGGATGAGAACCTATCTCCGAACATTTATTGCGTTATTGAGTAGAGCAGCGGTAAACCTTTCGGACTTAAGAGATCCGAGAATAGACTTCGAGCATGCCATATCCAACGGATATTATTGTGCTTGGGGATCAAGAGAGAATACACCTACTGCTTCTGAAGTTAAGGCACTAAGCCAAGAAATGAGATCTCTGATAAAGCAGGCTCTCCCTATAAATATCATCTCCATGCCTACGGATTCTGCCATAGAGTATCTCGAACAACGTGGAGAAGCATCAACGGCAGAGATGATACGGACACTTGGTCGATGCTACACGCCTTTAGTGGAAATAGAAGGTCATAGAGACTATATCTTCGGAAACGTTTTACCGAATACAAGTATGCTTTGGGATTTTATCTTAGAGCCTTTTCAGGATGGGATATTGATCCGTCTGCCTAAAAGATCCAATCACAAAGAGATCAACGAAAAGACCAACCAACCAAAACTTCTCGAAACATTCAAGAATCACATCGAACTTCTTCGGACTCTGGATGTCGAAGAAGCCGGACCGATGAACTGCCTCCTTAGAGATAAAGACACAGCAGCAGAGCTTGTACAAGTATCAGAAGCAATGCAAGAGAAGCAGATTGCCGATATTGCACAGGAGATCTCATCACTTCATGCAGAAAGAGGAGTAAGGATTGTTCTCATTGCCGGTCCATCCTCTTCGGGTAAGACAACAACATCAAAACGTCTGAGGACCCAGCTTATCACCAATCTTCTGCGCCCATTCACTCTTTCGTTGGACGACTTCTTTGTCAATAGAGAAGAGACTCCTCTGAACGAAGACGGCACATACGACTTCGAGAGTATCTATGCCTTGGATTTGCCATACCTGAATGAGACACTTACCAAGATCGTTGCAGGAGAAGAGGTAGAGCTTCCCACTTTCGACTTCACCACCGGTTCGAGAGTGTTCAAAGGCAATAAGCTGAAACTGGGAAAAGAGCATATCCTGATCATCGAAGGTATTCACGCTCTCAATCCGGAGCTGACATCCCAAATCCCTCAAGAGAAGATTTACAGAATATATGTATCGGCACTTACCAGCATCACCCTGGATCGTCTCAACTTTCTATCTACTTCGGACAACAGACTGATAAGGAGAATCATTCGGGACTCAAAGTATCGTAACCACAGCGCAGTACATACACTTGCCATGTGGAACAGCGTAAGAAGAGGAGAAGAGAAGTGGATATTCCCCTTCCAGGAGAATGCAGATGTTATGTTCAACAGTGCCATGCTGTACGAGTTGGCAGCTCTTCGCCCCATTGCAGAGCCTATACTTCGAGCCGTCAAACAGATCGAGCCGGAGTATGCCGAGGCACAGAGATTGCTGCATCTGCTTTCGCACTTCGAGCCGATAGGGTTGCGTTCTCTGCCTCCAACCTCTCTGCTAAGAGAGTTTATCGGGGGAAGCAGCTTCAAGTACTAAGTTCACTCTACCATAAAAAAGGGACTACATCATCCGGATGCAGTCCCTTTTTCTATCCCTATAACAGATTTCAAATCTCCTTCTCACGCATCTTTCGGCTCTTGTTGGCAGAATAGAGAGGCAGGAGGAATATTGCCACAAGTCCGCAAATGGTTATCCACAGCGTCTGTATGGTGTGCACAATGAGGGCAAACTGCTCCGCGCTCTCCCGTGCAACGGCAAAAGAGGTCAAGGTAACTATAACCATAAAGTGCCATGCTCCTATACCAGCCTGAACGGGAGCCGCCACAGCAATGCTGCTCATCGTAAATGTGAGCAGACCTATCCCCGGTCCGAGCTCTCGTGTGAACGGGAAAGCATAAAACGTTGTATAGAAAAAGCAGAAATATCCTACCCATATCAAAAGCGTGTACAGCAGGAAGAGCCATTTCTTATCCAGATCTTTGATGCTCAATATCCCTTTCCAAACATTCAGGGCAAACTCCTTGATCTTTTTCACAAAAGCGGACTCTCTGGTAAAGTAGTAGAGCACCCCGCAAAGGAGGATAAAAGCCAACAGTCCGACATACAGCCATACGGATGAAAGGAGAGCCAGGATACCGCTTGAACCTGACGGGGAAGAAGAGAAAAATCCGGAGAAGAAATCCAAATTGTATCCCAGCATCAACACCACGAGCAGACCTACCACCACAACATCCGAAACCCTGTCGACAAGAAGTGTACCCAAGAGTTTGGAGAATCCTATACCCGAATATTGAGACATCGCTCCGCACCTCCACACTTCACCCATACGGGGAAAAGCCATATTCACGGCATAGTTACCTAACGTTGTGAATATCGAATGAGCCATGCGGGGAGCCTCGTTTGTTGCCCGAATAAGCAAGTTCCACCTCATGCCCCGAAAGATATTGGCAGCAAGTCCGAATAGCAGAGAGAAAGCAAGCACAGCATAGTCTATATCTTCTCTCAATGTCTTCAAGAGTTCTTGCTTTTCGAGATCGCGGTAGAGCAACCAAAAAATAAAAATTCCAAGAAAGAGCGGAAGCAACACCTTCAGACTCTTTTTGAAAGCCGGTCTTATAGTCATATCTCTTTTTATATAGCCGCATAAGCGGCTTTTTTGTAATTTTGTCCTATTACTGCGCAAAGATACCAAATAAGATGAAGAGCGTAAGAGCAAAAAAATATTTGGGACAACACTTCCTTCGAGACGAAGATATCGCCTACCGCATAGCCGAGACGATGTCCGGCAGTCCGCTTCCCATTTTGGAAGTAGGACCCGGTATGGGAGTGCTTACGAAGTATCTCCTCCGGATGGGAAGGCAGGTAAAAGTCGCAGAAATAGATACAGAGTCCGTCTCTTACCTCAAAACGCACTATCCTTCGCTGGAAGGAGACATCATCGAAGGCGATTTCTTGCAGATGGATCTCTCCCTCATTTTCGACGGAGAGTCGTTTGCCGTCATCGGCAACTACCCCTACAACATATCCTCACAGATCTTCTTCAAGATTTTAGAGCATAAAGAGTACATCCCGCTATGTAGCGGCATGCTCCAAAAAGAGGTGGCAGAGCGGTTGGCATCCCCTCCCGGATCGAAAGATTACGGTATTCTGAGTGTCTTCCTGCAAGCGTGGTACGATGTCGAGTATCTTTTCACCGTCGGACGCGAAGTGTTTCTACCACCTCCGAAAGTGCAGAGCGGCGTAATCATCTTACGCCGCAACGGCAGGAAAGAGTTGGGATGCGACGAAAAGATGTTCCGCAGAGTGGTCAAGACGGCATTCAATCAACGCAGAAAGACGATGCGCAATTCTCTTCGTCCTCTTCTCGGAACAGACTATCCCGACTATGCAGATCCTGTTTTCAACAAACGCCCGGAGCAGCTCAGTGTAGAAGATTTCATAACTCTAACCCTCCGCCTCACACCTCACATTCTATCGCAACAGAGTGCAGAGACACAGGGTTCTAAAACTTGCTCAGACCTATGATAGACTTTCAAAAAAGCTTTATAGAGGAGCTAACAAAAGAGATAAACCAAGACAATAAGGCAGCCGTAAAAGAGCTTATAAAGGATCTTTACCCTGCCGACATTGCCGAGCTTTTCACGCTGCTCTCTTTGGACGAGACGCTGTACGTCTATCGGGTTCTGGAAGGAGAGGATGCGGCGGATGCGCTGATGGAGCTGGACGAGGACGAACGTGCTAAAATCCTCGACCGTCTTTCCAGTGAAGAGATCGCCACAACCTTTATCGACAACATGGATACCGACGATGCGGTGGATCTCATGCGTGAGCTGGACGAAGACCAAAAGGAAGACATCCTCTCTCACATCGCGGACGTAGAGCAGGCGGGCGAGATCATCGACCTCTTGAAGTACGATGAAGACACAGCCGGGGGCTTCATGTCCACCGAAATGATCGTGATAAATGAAAACTGGAGTATGCCCAAGTGCGTGGAAGAGATGCGTGCGCAGGCAGAAGAGCTGAATGAAATTTATTACATCTACGTGGTGGACGATCAGGAGAGACTGCGTGGAGTGCTGCCCATAAAGAAGGTAATCACCAACCCGTCCGTCGCCAAGGTGAAGCACGTGATGAAGAAAGATCCTATCTCCGTCCGGGACAATGAACCGATAGAAGAGGCCATCAACGTGATCGAAAAGTACGACTTGGTGGCTGTTCCCGTAGTAGACGAGATAGACAGACTCTTAGGGATCATCACCGTGGACGATGTCGTGGACAAGATGCGCGATATTCATGAAAAGGATTACCAACTTGCATCCGGTATCACGCAAGACATCGAGACAACGGACAACATCGTTCGCCAAACCGCTGCACGCCTGCCGTGGCTGCTGATAGGTATGGCAGGAGGGATAGGCAACTCCGTCATCCTCGGCGGTTATGAGCATATCTTTGCTTCCAATCCTACGCTACCGCTCTTCATTCCGCTTATCGGGGGAACGGGAGGAAACGTCGGGATACAATCTTCGGCAATCATCGTGCAAGGTCTTGCCAACAATACCATCAAGGAGGGATCGCTTTGGAGCCTTGTAACAAAGGAGATTGCCGTCTCATTGATCAACGCCAGCATCATCTCTTTGGTCGTATTTGTGTACAACTACTTCTATCTCAAAGATATGATCGTAATGGCATCGGTCTCCATTTCTCTCTTTTCCGTGGTCATGTTTGCGAGTATATTCGGGACATTTGTCCCTTTGATGCTGGAGAGATTCAAGCTCGACCCTGCAAGAGCAACGGGTCCGTTCATCACCATCAGTAACGACCTTATAGGTATGTTTATCTATATGTTGGTTACCTCCATGCTTACCTCCTATTTCCTTCCATAGAGGCAGCAGTTTGGAAGAGCAGTGGAGAGACTCTTTTTCACCTCTTTTTTGTTCCGATTTTGGTCAGAATTATGCCCCCTTCCGATGGGAGCTTTTATATAAAAACGCCTCTTGAGAAGTCTCTCTTGAGGCGTCTCTTTTTTCTGCCGTTTTATGATGAAACATTTCATTAAAAGGAATAATCATCTGACAATAAAGCAGATAATGAAAATCTTAAATTTGGCATCGGCTCTCTCTTTGTGCGGTTTCATGCCCCAAATTCGCGTTAATAAAAATCAAAATCGGAGCACTCGTCTGTAAACATATCCTAATGCAGATTTTCTCCTTTTTATGTCTCCAAAAGCACAAAAACGGCTAAATCTCTAATAATCAACAGATAGAACAAAAATTCTAAACACGTTAATTGAATCCGGTAAACGTATTAAATGAAATCGGTAAATACGTTTATTGATTTCGGTTAATACTTTAAGCCGACAAAATATACTGCTTTATCGTTTTGAATGAACAGGTATCGAAAATGGTGTTAACAAACCGGGGCGAATTTAACAGTCCGGTCGTGCTCCGGAAATGACCCCTCCGACCAAAATAGAGAACAAGAAAAAAGTGAGCATTTTTCGGGATGGAATATATAAAAAAAGCCCTCCGAAAAGGGCTTCTTAAAGGTGCGGGAAAAAGGCTTACACAAGAGGTCAGCCTCTCTTAAGAGGAAGGATTTCTATCCAGTATCCGTCGGGGTCGGAAATGAAGTAGAGACCCATGGATTCGTTTTCGTAGCAGACGCAGTCCATCTGACGGTGATACTCTCTTGCTTCATCGTAGTCTCCCGGAACTCTTACGCAGAGATGAAACTCGTTATCACCCAGATTATAGGGTCTGTCCCAATCTCTTAACCATGTCAGCTCAAGCGTAAATCCGGTCTTGCCATCCCCAAGATAAACAAGGATGAAAGAGCCGTCGGATGCCTCTTTTCTACGTACTTCTTTCAGGCCGAGAGCCTGTTCATAAAACTTCAGACTGCGCTCCAAGTCTGTTACGTTATAGTTAAAATGGTCGAACTGTGCAGAAATCATGTGATAAATATTTGGTATTAGTTTATACTGTGATTGAAGATATTGTCTCGAATGGTACTTGAACGATGCCGGGCGATGCACTCTCAGGCTTATCCGCCCATACCAATACTCCGTTATCCAAAGGTATTGCCGTTGCTTCCACAGGCAGAGGAGGCTCCTCCGCAGAGGTATATGCAAAGAAGAGCAGCCGCAATGGTGCTGCGGAAAGGACTCTCTGCAATATGATTCTGCTCTTGAACTCCGTCAGCCCTCTATGGCTCACATACTTATAGACAGCCTCTTTTGCCGACCACAATATACCGAAAGAGAGCTCTTCTTTCTCGATAAAAGCGTACTCCTGCTCGTGGACAAACTTCTCCGCGAGCCGCTCCGCCCGTTCGGGATTATCCTCTATGTCTATCCCCGAAACCGGCCCTGTAAAAGAAACAGCAACGGCAACATGATGCAGCGAGTGCGACACAGAGATACGACACTCCGGCATCTCCGGGACAAAAGGACGCCCCGACTCCAAGTGAGCATAACGCTCCGTCAGTCCGGGAAAAGCATACCGCAGAAGCTGCTGAGCCGTCCGATGCCTGAACGCCTGCCATTCACGGCGTTCGCCTAAAGATTCATCCGGAATCTTTGTGATGAAAATGCGTCTCTCTTTCTCCTCCGGACTATTCCACATCAGGGTCTTGGAAGAATTTTACTTTGGATATACGTCTCCGTCCCATCTCCAATATCATGAAGTTGTACGGCGGTACGGAGATTGTCTCTCCCTTTACCGGAAAATCTCCTTTAGCCTCCAAGATGAGACCGCCTAAGGTATCGACCTCTTCTCCCTGCTCCAATATATCGGGGTCTGTAATCTTTGTTACCTTGAGAAAATCGGTAAGAGAGATTTTGGCATCAAAGATGATCGAACCGTCATTCAGTATTTTGTAAGGCTTGCTTTCCTCATCATACTCATCGGAAATCTCGCCCAAAACCTCCTCAAGAAGGTCTTCGAGCGTAACAAGACCGCATGTACCGCCAAACTCGTCCACGACAATAGCCATGTGCATCCGCTGACGGCGAAACTCCTCCAGGAGGTCGTCTATCTTCTTTGTCTCCGGTACAAAAAATGCTTCCCTTATGATCTTCTGCCATTCAAAGGTGGCAGGCTCGGAAAGATGAGGAAGCAGATCTTTGATATAGAGGATGCCGCGCACGTTGTCAATGCGTTCTTCGTACACCGGGATGCGGGAATATCCGTTCTCTTTCACGAATGAGAGAACCTCGTCATAAGGTGTATTGTAAGGAAGACTTACCATATCCATGCGAGGTGTCATAACATGAGAGACGGTGGTACTGTAAAATTTCACAATCTCGGTCAGTAGTCCCTTCTCCTCTTCAGCATCTGTGGTGAGCTGAATAGCCTTGTTCAGCTCTTCGGGACTCAGCTCATACTTCTTGTACCCAATGCCTTTGCCCACAATGGATCCGAGATAAACAAGAAATTTACTCAGCGGATAGAAGATCTTCTTAAAGACAGCCATTACGGGAGCAGAAGACCTTGCAATCTGCAACGCACGCTGTTGGCAGTATATCTTGGGCAGGATCTCTCCGAACAGCAGAAGCAAAAAAGTAAGACCTATGACTTGGAACAGAAATCCCATCATAGGTGCTGCGGAGAAGTCGAAAACACTCTGAAAGATATAAGTGGTGAGCATCACGATAGCCACATTGACAAGGTTATTGCCGATGAGGATAGTGCCCAAAAGATGTTCGGAGTCTCTCAGAAGGTGTTCCAGAGTATGATCATTGGTGTGTTTTTGCTCCTTTATCTCTTCCACTTCTTGAGGAGAGAGTGAGAAGAATGCCACTTCGGAGCCGGACATGAATGCCGAAAGAAAGAGTAGCAGAATACTTATAGCTATTGCAATGTATATGACCAAAGAGAGTGGCATTACCTCTATGGCCGAAAAAAGCGAGGATAAACTACCGTCAGGGTCCACGTAAACTTTTGTGATGTATTGGTTTGCTGCGCTAAGATACAAAAAAAGGGGTAACCCGAATTGAAAGCAGTAAAATATCTATATTTGTATCGAAACACCACACAACACATACAATGGGCAGAACTATCCATACAATGTTGCCTCTCTTGATGCTTCTTCTCGTTGCTTCATGCGGTCGGCAGGCAGACAGAGTAAGTTGGAGAGAGGGACGGGGACGCTCACAGGTCTACTTGGAAAGGATCACAGACTCCAACTACAAGCTTCACATGGTAAACTGTAGAGGCAATCGCTCCTCGTGGAATCTCCCTTATCCGGTTTACAGATTCGATTACGGCGATATTTGGGGCGATTCCACTCCGGAGATAGTAGTGGGTGTAGAAAAAAGTACAAGATTCGACCCTGTCGTGCGTAAGCGTCTATTCTTGTATCGCATTGCGGACAATCTTTATATCCGTCCCCTTTGGCTCGGCTCCCGAATGGGTGGTCCGCTGTACGATTTCCGTGTAGACAGGAGTTGTTCTCCTGCTCGTGTGCGAACGATAGAGCAGGAGCCTTCGGGCAATTATTTGGTTTCAGAATATCAGTGGAGGGGCTTCGGTCTCAAATTTGTTTCTTACATCGCGCGAGAGATAACGGAAGAGGAGGCAAAAAAGATCTTGTAAGAAAGAGTTTCTGCCCCATACCACCCAAACAACAAACGGCTTAAACATACATTTTCAAACTATAACCTCATGAAAAAATTAGCATCTGTCATCTGTCTGATACTTGTCATTGCCATCGGAGGATGTACTTCAAAAAAAGAAAATAGCGGTGAGACTCCGGCGGAAAAGAGTGTCCCATTTTTTGGGGATTCTATGCTGCCACGCTCATTAGACCTTAATCAAGAGATCGAAGCCTATACAATGGAGGAATTGTTGCTATTGCGAAACTATCCGTATGCTATTCACGGACTCTACTTCATGGATGCAAACATCAACGGATTCTTCTCCAACAACACGGACTGGTACACCAAACTGTACGAAGAGCTCTTTGAACAGTCCGAAGAGAACGGCACACACTTCCCGACAGAGTACAGCGACATCACGCTCTCACCCGAAGAAGCCGCTTTTGTAGCCAGAGTCGATAAGCGGATAGAGGAGCTTAAAAAAGAGCAATACATAGTCAAAGGGAATCTTCGTTTGGGCAAGACCGAAATGATCGTAAACGATCGGCAGTTTTACGAAGTGGATTCCCTGTTCATGAAGAACCTCGATGCTTTTAACTTTACCATCGCTTACGGCACGCACGAACAGCTATTCCACCTGTACGAACAGAACGACTATGAGAACATCCCAAGCTTTATCACCACCGATCTTTTCCTGCAAACCTTCCACATGTACTTCTCTTATGTGCTGAAGTCTCTGGAAAAAGAGATCTTCATACCTGCCATAACAGAAATCTCCGAAAGCATGTACAGAAATGCCACACGCATTTCAAAGGAGACGGGAGAAGAGAAAATAAAAGCACTGGCAGAATACACCGCAGCGTTCTACGCTATTCCGTACTATCTTCTAACGGGAGAAAAACTGCCGGTAGCGGAAAAATATGAAAATGCCGTAGCAGAAGAGATCAAAAATATACTCAAAGAGAAAAGCTCCATGTCGGCTTTTCTTGCCACAGGTGCGGATTTCCCATTCGATTTATTCAAACCAAGGGGCAATTATACTCGTTCGGAGCAGACCAAAGCCTATTTCCGTGCAATGATGTGGCTGCAAGTTGCCTACTTCTGCCTCGATGGCGATGAAGACTTTGAGAAAACACTCTTTCAAGCGATCCTTTTAAGAGGCAGCAAAACCAGAGAAGGCAAATCTATCGAAGCCCTCTATGACGGCATGTATAGCCAAACGGTATTCCTTGTAGGTGAGTCGGACAACCTCTCCGTCATGGATGTTGTCGGTATCATGCGTAAGAAAAACATCTCAAAAATGGGTGAAGCATTAAGTGCAGAGGGCATTGCCACAATCCGTAAAGAGATGAAATCTCTTGCATTACAGAAGAACAAGATTTCGCCGAAGATAGAACTTACTTGCCATGATAAGATCAACTTCATGCCTCAACGCTATCTCCCCGACAACGAGATCCTGCAAGAATTGGTGGATATAACCCCTGATAGCAAGAGAGCATTCCCTAAAGGCCTTGATGTTTTCGCTGCTAACGGCTTGACGCAAGCAGAGGATATTCTGAAAAACTTCTATAACGAAGATCTGAATTGGAGCGGCTACTCCGGCGAGCTGGATAAGCTTAAAGAGAAGTTCCGCACCTACAAACCGGCAGAGCCACCGCTATACAACAGATGGTTGGAATCGCTGTTTACAATGGTACGTATGGACAAAAATGTTCCGGACTTCATGAAGACCAAGGAGTGGGGATACAAGAACCTCAACACAGCATTGGCTTCATGGGCAGAGCTGAAGCACGATGCCATTCTCTATGGAGAGCAACCGGTTGCTGCCGAATGCGGTGGAGGCGGTCTTCCGGACCCTTACGTCAAAGGATATGTAGAGCCCAACCTTCCTTTCTGGGAGAAGATGAATGAGATCCTGGATGTAACGAAAGCGTTGCTTGAGAAGCACAACTGTCTTACCAAAGATTTAGAGTCGAAAACAGATCAGCTTCAAGGACACATCCTGTTCCTCATAGATGTAACCAAGAAAGAGCTTGCAGGAGAAAACCTGACAGAAAACGACCACCTGATGATAGGGGTTTTGGGAAGCTACATAGAGGACTATACCCTGTCGATATTGGATCCGGGAACGTTTTTTAGTTCTTGGACCTATGTAAAAGGTCCCGATCGCTCCGTTGCGGTTGTGGCAGACATCTATACTCGCAATGTACTGGAATGTAACAAACAAGGTGTATTGCACGTGGGTACAGGCTATGTCAATCCTATCTATGTCGTAGTGGAGATAGACGGATTCCTTTATCTCACACGCGGTGCCACCTTCAGCTACTATGAGTTTGTGCGTCCGCTCAACGAACGACTCACTGATGAAGAGTGGCAAAAACTACTTGAAGAGGAGAAAGCTCCAGGCATACCGGATTGGATGAAGCCTCTCGTGGTGGGCAAAGCTCCTAAATCTGACGACAGAGAACAGTACAGCTCCGGATGCTGACAAGAGCCATCCTGAACATAGTATGCCTGCTACTCTCCGCCTCTATGGCAATAGCAGCCCAAACATCCGGAGAGGAGACTCTCTCCATACTCTTTACGGGCGATGTCCTGCTGGATAGAGGCGTAAGGAAAGAGATAGAAAGAAGAGGGATCGATGAGCTTTTCTCATCGGTCTCTCCTCTGTTTTATAAGGCGGATGCCACGGTGATCAATCTGGAATGCCCCTTAACCACTCTTCGCACACCGATAAACAAGCGGTTCATCTTCCGAGGAGAGCCGGAGTGGGCAAAGGCTCTGGCAAAAGCAGGTATCACGCACGCCGCAATGGCGAATAACCACACCAACGATCAGGGAATCGGAGGCATTCGAGACACTTACAGGCATCTCAAAGCATCGGGCATAGCTCCGCTCGGCTACGGATACACGGATGCCGAACGCTCCACCCCTGTTATCATCGGTAAAGGAGAGGTAAAAGTGGCACTCTTCAATACGGTACTCATCCCGTTGGAAGGCTGGTTCCCTCTGCCCCAAAAGGCGGGAATATGCCAGCATAGTGCTCCCAAGCTCTCCGAAACGATACGGAAGTACAAACGCAGAAACCCGAAAACCTATGTCGCAGTAGTGGTACATTGGGGGACAGAGTACCGGACACGTCCCTCCGTAAAGCAGGTAAGGGATGCTCAAACCCTTTTACAAGCAGGAGCGGATATCATTGTGGGGCACCATCCGCACGTGCTCCAACCGATCCGCAGAAGCGGAGAGAAGTATATCTGTTACAGCTTGGGTAACTTCGTTTTTGACCAGAAAGGCGAGCAGGAATCGACCTCACTTATTGTGAGATTCGACTTTTCTCCCAACGGCATAGCCTGCCACTCCTATGGCGTGAAGATTATAGACTGCAAACCTACCCTTACAAGCCCTACCCCCTCTGCTCGCTAAACTTTTTCTTTCTCTCTTTTCCGCTCATATTTTTCTCTTACCGGAGTGATTGGTGAGAGTCATTGGTGAAATTTTTAGGTAGTTTTTATACAAAAACGGAAGCCGTCAAAGGAGGTGAAATTTCCCCTCTGTTTTCTCCTCTCTTCAGGTCATCACGAGGCACAAAAGCCGTATTCCATTCATATCCAACAGAATATAAAAGAGCCCAATTCTCAAACTTTTTTCCCCTCGGACGAATTCATGGGCATAATTTTGGTTAATAAACAGCCATTTTAGAGCTACCGTCTGTTAATAAAGATCAATGTTAAAATCGCCCCGAAAAGGGGCAAAATCAGGGAAAATCAGTAAAACCCTGACAATCAATCCTTTTCGATAAAAATCTAAATACGTTTATCGAATCCGGTAAACGTGTTTAATGAAATCGGTAAACGTGTTCACTGAAAAATTAAACACGTTAAGCCGACAAAATATGCTCGTTTAGCGTTTTTGCTTAACAGGTATCGAAATTAGTGTTAATAGGACAACCTCGATTTAACACAATTCTCGGCTCTCAAAACAGAGGTGAGAATCAAAATAGAGAGAGCCGGAAAGGGGGAATTTTCGGCGGGATGAAATATATAAAAATCGCCGGTCGTTACTCCTTTTTCTTAGCCCCTTCCACCTCCATATAGAAGAGGTACATTCCGTCTAAAAGAGTAAAAAGAATCGCCATCATCTGGAGAGTGATCTGATCGGTAAGGAACATCGTAACGACAGAAAAGAGAAACAGCAGATAGAAAAGCGGTATCTTGAACAGACTCTTGATTTTACACTTCCACACAGGCCATAGCATCGAAACAGCGACAATAAGGGAAAGATAGAGCAAAATCGTGATAGCAAACTGCGGCATACGCATCATAATGACAAGAAAAAAAGCTGCCGCAAGAAGGGCAAATACCACGATATATCTGTAAAGAGCTTTCTTGTGAAAATCCATAGGAGAATATTGTTCCCGTTTCGGGGCTGAAGATGATGGGCAAAAGCAACCGAAAAAGGAGATAAAACAACACTTTTTCAGGACTCTAAGTTAGTGATTATTTTTTCATCAATAGACTAAAAATATTTATCTTTGGACGATAAAAAGCCAATCCGCAATGCAGTTAAAAGCAATAAAGGATCGGCACCGGTGAGAATGAGAGAAATGTCCGACAATACCGCTCCCAATCCGGAGCCACAAAAGAGAGAACACACGGCAGGAGCCTGGTACGGCAAAGAGCGCTTGCACGAAGTCCTTTTCGGTACAAATACTCCGGCAGGTAAACGATTCGATAAGATCCTCCTCGTGATGGTGGCTCTCAGCGTTTTTGTAGTCTTTATAGACTCCAGCGTCGGCGTGGAGAGCCCATGGAAGCAGGTGTGCAACGTCCTGGAGTGGATCTTTACGCTCCTCTTTACCATAGAATATCTCCTCCGGCTCTACTGCTCTACCAAAACGATGCAGTACGCTTTCTCTTTCTACGGAATAGTGGATCTGCTCTCGACCCTCCCCACTTACCTTGCCATCGCATTCTCAGGAACGCACTATATGTTGGTGCTCAGAGTGCTTCGCTTACTGCGTCTGTTCCGGGTGTTTCGTATGGGTGGCGCCATACAGCAAAGCCATCTGCTCTACGGAGCCATACGGAAAAGCACACCGAAGATAGCGGTATTCATGCTCTTTATTGTCGTTTTGGTATCCATCTTAGGCTCTCTCATGTATCTTGTGGAGGGGGATGTGAACCCGATGTTCAACGACATTCCACGATCCGTTTACTGGGCAGTGATCACCATAACCACGGTGGGCTATGGAGATATTACGCCCGTGACATGGGCGGGTCAGCTTATATCCATGGTGGTGATGCTGTTGGGGTATTCCATCATTGCAGTACCGACAGGTATCGTCAGCTCTGAACTCACAAGAGCCGAACGGCACAGAAGAGATCTCGAAAAGAAAACAAAGAAGCAGTCCGACGGCACTACTGCCTCGGCGGCATCCATCTACTGCTATGCGTGCGGACATCCGTCCGAAGACCCCGAAGCAGCCTATTGCAGCCGCTGCGGCACTCTCATACTGAGACCGAATGCGGACGACGAACAGAATGAATCATATAATACTTAACAACCAATATTTACAAATTCGCTTATGAAGACAAACAAATGGCTTATAGCCATGACGGCAGCGATGGTGGTATCCGTTACGATACCGGGCGTACCTGCCGTTCTTGCTCAAGAAAAGGGGCAAGAAGCCAAGACAGAAAAGAAGGAGAAGAAAGGCAGCTGTATCTCCAAGATCTTTATGTCTAAGAGAGCTAAACAGAAAAAAGCCGCAGAAGAGGCCGCTAAGAATGCCAAGCCGGATCCGGAAGCTGAGAAGTTTAAGGCAGCGGTAAAGGATGCAAAAGAGAGCCAAGGGCTTTTCACCACTTATTTGGACGATAAAGGCATGCTTCATCTTGCTTTGCCGGAAGAGATCTTCACAAATAACGACAACTTCTTGCTCTCCAACAGAATCTCTAAAACGAGCAACCCGAATGAACATGTGGCAGGACAGATGGTTACAGATCCTTTCCTTGTTCGCTTCACAAAGGATAAGCAGTCCGTCTATATGCACGAGGTGAACACTTATATCTCGGTTGCAGCCAACGACCCCATCATTCCCTCTTTCAAGAAAAACTATTTGGATCCGATCATCCGCGTATTCCCGATAAAGGGTACAAAGGATGGTAAGGTACTCATAGACGCTACTCAAATCTTCGTTGGAGGCGAACGCTATCTCTCTCCGGTGGGTACACGTACGAAGATGCCTACCGCTCCGCTTCCCGGCGGATCGAGAATAACATCCGTGAAAAACTTCCCAAAGAATATCGAAGTAAAGAGTCTGATGTCTTACAGAACAGATCAAGCCTACACTCTTGAAACACACCGCTCGCTTGTTCTACTGCCAAGAGAACCGATGCAGTCTCGTTTGCAAGATAACAGAGTGGGTTACTTCAGCTCTTATCGCACTCGTTTCACTACAGATAAAGATAAGATAGAAAACTTCCAAATCATTCACCGCTGGAGAGTAGAGCCTAAAGACTCTGCCGCCATGGAGGCTTACAAGCGCGGAGAAGTGGTAGAAGTGAAGAAGCCTATCGTATTCTACGTGGACACCGTATTCCCTAAGAAGTGGAGACAATCCATTCTTGATGGTGTGGAAGACTGGAACACGGCTTTTGAAGCTGCCGGATTTAAGAATGCCGTAGTAGCTAAGCTCTACCCGAATGCACAGGAAGATCCTGAGTTTGACCCGGACGACTTGCGCTACTCATGTATCAAGTACGCTGCGACAGAAGTACCAAACGCCATGGGACCAAGCTATGTTGACCCTCGCAGTGGTGAAATTCTGAATGCCGATGTGATATGGTATCACAACGTTATAAGCCTTCTACACGACTGGAGATTCGTTCAGACAGCTGCTGCAGACAAGCGAGTTCGCACAGATAAGTTTCCGGATGAAGTGATGGCAGAGTCTATGAGATACGTTGCTGCTCACGAAATAGGACACACATTGGGTCTTATGCACAACATGGGTGCGTCTTACTCTTTCCCTATCGACTCTCTGAGAAGTCCGTCATTCACTCAAAAGTATGGTACTACTCCAAGTATCATGGACTATGCACGTAACAACTTCGTGGCACAACCGGGCGACTTGGAAAGAGGGGTACGCCTTACTCCTCCGAATCTCGGTGTTTACGACATCCATGCAATCAATTACGGCTACCGTCTGATCCCCGGCACTAAAAATCCTGAAGATGAAAAGGCAACACTTCGTAAGTGGATAGAAGCCAAAGATCATGATCCGATGTATCGCTTCGGTGCGCAACAGATCATCTCATTAGACCCGACAGACCAAATGGAAGACCTGTCCAACGATCACATCAAAGCCGGAGATCTTGCTATCAAGAACCTTAAGTTCATCATGGCAAACTACGAAAAGTGGTTGCAAAAAGATAAAGAGCGTACAGACGATCTACTGGATGTGCAAAATGCTATCGCCATGCAGTATTTCAGACATGTAGGTCATGTTATTCCTCATCTCGGTGGCATCATTTATACTGAAAACAGACAAGGCGACAGCCAAAATGCCGTAACGTATGAGCCGAAAGCGAAACAGAAACAAGCGATGAACTGGTTGGACAATCAGTTGCGCACTTACCGCTCATGGCTATTCCCTGAGGCACAATATCTGAAATACGGAACACGTCTTGCGCTGTACGATGTGATGCCCCGCGCTGTTATTGGTCAGATCTTTGCCGACTACCGTCTTGCTTTTGTGGCACACGGATACAAGGCAGATCCTAAGAACAACTACTCTTTGGATGCTTACGTAAACGATGCTGTCCGTATGTTGTTCCGCAAGAGCTACGAAGGTAAAAAGCTTCAAGACATAGACCGAGACATCGAAGACGCTGCTCTTAATTCTCTTCTCACCTCATCAGGCCAGGTTACGGTTGTAGTAACTGCACAGAAAAGATTTGAAGAGTTGATGGAAGACGCCAAGCCTCAATGGCAATGCAGCCATGGCTGTACACACAACCACAAGCATAGCGATAACAATGCCGAGCAAGCCGATAAGGGAGAAACCTCATTCTTCCGTATTCCGGTATTTGCAACTATCCCTGCAAACGTAAAGCAAGCTCTCATGTACGAAAAGGTGCGTGAAATACAAACGCTTTACAAGTCCAGACTTGCCTCAGCCGCAGATAAGGACAGCAAGCGCCACTATGCTTACTGGGTGAACCGCCTGCACAATATTTTGGACAAGAAGTAAGACAACATGCTATCTGTACAAAATTTAGCTGTTTACTTCGGAGCGGACACGCTCTTTTCGGGTGTCTCGTTTGTGATTAACGCAGGCGAGAAAGTGGCTCTTACCGGATTCAACGGAGCCGGGAAGACTACTCTCATGAACATCATAGCCGGAAAGCGTTCTCCCTCCGAGGGTATAGTATCTCTTCCTTCGGGGAGTGTGTTGGGATATTTGTCCCAACACCTCCTTCCCGGAGAAGGGAAAACTGTTTGGGAAGAGACGGAGACCGTTTTCGGTGATATTCTTCAGAAGAAAGCGTATCTGGAATCACTCTCCGGAGAGTTGATAAAAAGAGAAGACTTTTCTTCCGACTCATACATGGAGTTAGCCCAGAAAGTGTCTGATCTGACCGATGAAATTGCTATCCTCGACAGCGAAAACTACAAGGCACAGATAGAAAAAACGCTTTTCGGACTCGGATTTATCCGAGAAGATTTACACCGTCCCACCTCCGAGTTTAGCGGAGGATGGAGGATGCGGATAGAGTTGGCAAAGATTCTGTTGCGGAAACCCAATCTTCTTTTACTCGACGAGCCTACCAATCATCTGGATGTAGAGTCTATCGTTTGGCTGGAAAACTTTCTGAAACAATCCTCTTCCGCCTTGCTTTTAGTATCGCACGACAAAGCCTTTGTAGACAATATAACCACTCGAACATTAGAGCTTTCCAATAAAAAGATATACGATTACAAAGTACCTTACTCCCAATATCTCACTTTGCGAGAAGAACGCTACGAACAAGAGATGCGGGCTTACGAAAATCAGCAAAAGAGCATCCGTAAGACCGAAGAGTTCATAGAGAGATTCAGGAGCAAGGCTACGAAAGCCGTTCAAGTGCAAAGTCGCGTGAAGCAATTGGAGAAGATCGACCGGATAGAGGTCGATCGCATCGAACGCAGAAGCATACACTTCCGTTTTCCGATGCGCATTGTTTCCGGTGCTTATCCTCTGAAAGTGGAAGATTTAAGGGTCTCTTTCGGAGAGTTGGATGTACTCAAAGGAGCAAACTTAGAGATCAAACGCGGAGAGAAGATTGCCGTAGTCGGGAAGAATGGAGCAGGTAAGACAACGCTTCTTCGGGCAATACTCGGAGAGTTGCCCCGTACGGGAGAGATCACATTGGGGCACAATGTCGAAATCTCCTACTTCTCCCAAAATGCCGCATCGCTCTTAGACCCCAAGCTTACCATCTATGAGACCATAGACCGGATAGCCGTAGGGGACATCCGCCTTAGGATAAACGACATCCTTGGTGCTTTCATGTTCGGAGGAGAGACCTCCGAAAAGAGAGTGGAGGTGCTTTCGGGAGGAGAAAAGAGCCGCTTGGCAATGATAAAGCTACTGCTCGAACCGGGCAACCTGCTTATACTCGACGAGCCGACCAACCACTTGGATATCCACAACAAAGAGGTTCTGAAAGAAGCCATTCTGAACTATGAGGGCACGGTACTCATAGTCTCCCACGACCGTGATTTCCTTTCCGGTCTGGTAACAAAGGTCATAGAGGTCAAAGACGGCATTGCCATCACTCATCTCGGAGGCATAGACTACTATCTTCAGCTACTGCAAGAGCGCATGGAGACTCCGGTTGTCAAAAAGAGTGTACCTGCTGAAACCAGCGAGATTTCGACCAAAGGGAAAGAAGATTATCAGCGCCGGAAAGAGACACTGAAGAGAGTACGAAAGTTGGAAAAAGAGCTGGAACAGCTGGAGGAGCGTATCCAAAAGGAAGAAGAAGAGCTAAAATCCATGGAGGAGAAGTTCGCTCGCAACGAGACCTCACCGGCTCTTCTCGAGCAGTATTCCAAGCTAAGCGAAACGCATAAACGCACATTAGAACAATGGGAAGCCTTGAGCATGGAAATAGAAGAGTGCAGTTAGAAGACCTTTCTGCCGAAGAGATTTTTAAGCTGGTCAGGGCTTATGTAGAGCTTTTCCCGCGTGAAGAGCGGCGCACATTCCGTAGCTTGGCAGAGCGGCAGCACTATATCTCTGTTTATAAAGAGGGCGGAGAGATCATAGCTGTGGTGATGTCCTATCCTCTTTCCGGCTCTTTTTATATAGAATATCTCATGGTGATGCCCGACTATCAGGGGAAAGGATTGGGGACAGAGATACTCAACGACCTGATGAAAGAGTATGAGGACAAAGATATTGTACTGGAATGCGAACATCCGGAAGCGGGTCAGAACGCTGTCAGACGCATCAAGCTATACCGTTCGCTCGGTTTCGAGCCGGAAGATATTCCTTACTTTCAGCCACCATACCGCCCGGAAGAGTCGCCCACTCCGCTTCTGCTCATGAGAAAAAAGCGGACAGACTCCCCGATAGAGAGTGTTGTATCCGAGCTTTATGCCGTAGTCTATAATGTTTCAGACTTCACTTCTTATGGGAAAGACTTACAATAAAATCATTCTGATAGGTTACGTCGGATCGGATCCGGAGATCAAGTACTACGACTTCACCTCTCTGCGTGCCCACTTTTCGCTTGCAACCAACGAGAGAGGCTACATCAATAAGGAGAACGAAAAGGTAGATCCTCAGACCGATTGGCACTCCATCTCCGCCTTTGGTGCAAATGCCAAGTTCGTGGAGAGCTATGTCAAGACCGGACAGCTGCTGTTGGTAGAAGGGAAGTTGCGCTACAAAAGCACTCCGAACCATAAAGGAGAGATCTCCAAAACACCCATGATCGTTGCCTCTTCCATCGAAATTCTCGGAGACAAATCCGCTTCGTCCCAACCGGAAAAGGACAAAGAGCCGGAAGAAACACAGGAACCGATCCCTTGGGACAAGATGATAGAGACACTGGAAAGCGATGTAAACGATCTTCCATTCTGATTGTTTGAACCGCACTCATCGCCTAAATATCCCCACAAAATAAGAAACAGGGCTGAACTAATATGGAAGTTCAGCCCTGTTTCTTTGCATAAGTCATCAAAAATGGCTCTGCGCTTACTCTCTTGTCATCAAACGTTGCTCCGCCATGCGCTCGTACTTCGTATCGGGACGACCATAGTTGGCATACGGATAGATGGATATTCCTCCACGTGGAGTGAATATGCCCGTAACTTCGATATACTTGGGATTCATCAGAGCAATAAGATCCTTCATGATGATATTCACACAATCTTCATGAAAAGCGCCATGATTGCGGAAGCTGAACATATACAGCTTCAAACTTTTACTCTCTACCATCTTCACGTCGGGTATATAACTGATGCGGATCTCCGCATAGTCCGGCTGACCGGTGATAGGGCAAAGACTTGTAAACTCCGGGCAGTTGAAGCGCACCCAATAGTCATTATCCGGATGCTTATTATCAAAAGCCTCAAGCACCTCCGGTGCATAGTCTTGCTTGTACTCCGTTGTGCGTCCCAGTAGAGAGAGTTGATCCTTTAGTTCTGTCATACGTTTTTTTATCTCTTTCTGTTGTTAAACTATCGGGGATTCCTGTTCGAGAGATACTTCTCCAGTCCTTTGCGTCTGAGTGTACACGCCGGACAGGCACCGCAACCATCGCCCGGAATACCATTATAGCACGTCAAGGTCTTATGGCGTATAAGTTCCAAGACATTCAGTTCGTCCGCCAAAGCCCATGTTTCCGCTTTATCCAGCCACATCAGAGGAGCATGGAGAACAAACTCATCGTCCATGGCAAGATTGAGCGTAACGTTCAGGGATTTGATAAAGCTGTCTCTGCAGTCGGGATAGCCGCTGAAATCGGTCTGAGAGACCCCGGTAACGATATGTCGGATACCCTGTTCTCGTGCATAAACGGCAGCAATGGAGAGGAAAAAAAGATTTCTTCCCGGAACAAAAGTGTTCGGCACACTGTTCTCCGGCTTCTCTTCATCCATCTTTATAGAGCTGTCCGTCAGAGAGTTTCTACCCAAAGAGCCTATAAAAGAGATATCTTTCACCTCAAGAGGGATGCCGGCTTCTGCGGCAATGGAGCGAGCCAACTCTATCTCCTTGACATGTTTCTGCCCGTAAATGAAGCTTATGGCTCGCACGTGAGCGAATGCTCTCTTTGCCCAGAAAAGGCACGTGGTAGAGTCTTGACCGCCACTGAAGACGACAAGAGCCGTATCCAGATACATTGTTACAGGTCTTTTATCTTCAAGACATTGTAAGAGATGTCGGTGTCATAGACATCGATCCCCTCGATTCTCTTGATAGCTTTGACGACACGAATGGTTATAGGCAGAATGATCACCTCATAGAGCGACTTGAGGAAGATCTGCAAAACCATGATTCCGATAATCTCACTCCATCCGATGATACCGCCAAAGGCTATCGGGAAGAAGATCAGAGAGTCGGCTGTCTCACCCACGAGTGTGGAAGTAACGGCACGAGCGGAGAAGTTTTTCCCCTTGGTTGCCACCTTCATCTTACTCATCACATACGCATTAAGGAATGAGCCGACCAGGAAAGCAGTCATACTCGCCACCAAAATACGTGGTGCCATACCGAAAACAAAGTTGAAGTGCTCCTCTCCCTCCCAGAACGAAGCCGCAGGCAAAGCCACAGCGATAAGACCAAGAATACAGACAAAAGCATTCATGGCAAAGCCGCTCCAGATGATGAGACGGGCTTTCTTGAAGCCCCACACCTCTGCGATACAGTCGTTGATAATATAAGAGACGGGAAAGACCAGTAGTCCGGCAGTAACATCAAGCCCTGCAATGTGGATAATCTTAGTCTCAAGAAGATTAGCTGCAATAAGGCAAACATTGAACAATATGCCGAGCAGCATGAAAGGTACAGATACTTTTTCTTTCATTTTTCCTGTTTTTTACGTGGTGTTCTAGAATACACGGCCGCGGTTTGCGACAATAGTTTCGTAAAATTTGGGTGCAAAGGTAAATAAAAAATCTTTGAAACAAAAAACGCAATCCCCAAATCTTCTCTACTCTTAACCTTTAGTAATGAGACCATTACTCCCTCTCTTAAAAGCCTCTCCCCCCTTTCTCTCTTCTCTGATAGCGTTGTAGAGCTTCTCTAAACAGATTAAAAAATCCTGCTGAAAGCATATATTTTTCTCTCTTAACGGGATTAGTAATTCCAATCAAGTCTCGATTTCCGGAAATCAAACCTTGAATGTCTAAAGTCAAGTCTTGGTTTTTGCAAATCAAGCCTCGATTTCATCGTGTGGTCAGCTTCGGAGGATTTTATAAATCCTTTAAGAATACTTTATGAAGCCGTTCGGAAGATTTAAGAGATGGCTTGGTATTGTGAAATATTCTCCTGCATTCATACAGCTCTCTGTGCTTCATCTTTTTAGTCGCTGCTTAATATCTTCTTTGAGGATCCGCTCACAGGCAAAGCAACAATTATTGATAAACCTTTTTCTCCTTTTCGTGGTATAGACCTTATTGAGTACCTTTGCATTGCCAATCCTGAACAGGGATAAGCAAAGCGATGAAACAGACCGGCTGGATACAGACATTCAAAAACTATCAGCTCCTTTGGGCAATGCTCATAGGCGTGATACTCTATCCCATTTTAAGCAATATGGGGTATCTGATGCCGTGGCTGCTATTTATCCTGCTTACTCTCAACTATACGAAGATCTCTCCCAAAAGCCTTGCGCCATCATGGGTGCATCTGCTCCTGCTGGTGCTTACGCTCATCTGCGGTACGGCAGCCTATCTTGCTCTGAACAAGGTAGACCACTTGCTGGCAATGGGAGCACTGCTCATCTTTCTTACGCCTACGGCAACAGCTGCGGGTGTTATCACCAACTTTTTGGGAGGGAATATCTCTTTCGTTACCTGCTATCTCTTTTTGGGCAATATCCTCTGTGCGCTGGCTGTTCCGGTAATGGTCTTTGTGGGGGGATTCGATCGGGAGGCGAATGCAGTGGAGACGTTTTTCAGCGTGATCTCACAAGTGGCGTTGATGGTAATGGGTCCGCTCGCCATCGTATGGGTGTTGAGATACTTTTTTCCACGACTGCATTCCAAGGTAGAGCATGCAAGCAAATATTCCATACTGGTATGGTCTTTTTCGCTGGCTATAATTGCGGCTACCACCATCCGCTTCTTCTTCGAGCATCAAGAGATGAGCGGCTTCTTTATATCCTCCTCTCTTGTCGTGGCATTAGTGATCTGTCTTTTCTGCTTTGCCGTCGGAAGATGGATAGGAAAGAGATATGTGGGAAATGCCGTCACGGTGGGGCAGAGCTTTGCACAGAAAAATACGGTATTGGCTATATGGATAGCAACCACGTACATACATCCGTTGGCATCGCTGATCCCGGCGGCATACGTCTTTTGGCAAAATATAGTGAACGCCATACAGCTGGCACAACACCGAAAAAGAGAACAGAATAAGATATGAAACTGAGTAAGAAATGGTTCTTCGCACTGGCAGAAGGAGAGAATGGCAGGACGGTTTTTGTGAACGGCCGTGTAGACATTGCAGAACATAGAGGAAGCGGGAAGTACCCTGTCAGAGTGGATATATTTTGGAAGTACGATGAAGATGCGGAAGGACTCCCCTCGGCAGAAGAGTCGAAGTCCATAGAAGCATGGGGAGATGCCGTTCGTCGCGCCATGGAGAAGAACAAACTTGCCATCTGCGTACTGAAAGCAACGGGAGACGGCGAGGCAAGCTGGTCGTATTACACAAGGAACATAGAGGCTTTTCAAAAGACTCTCAACGAAAGCACAACCGATTTTCCTACTTTCCCGATACGCTGTCATGCAGAGCGTGATCCGGAATGGGAAGCCTACGATGAAGTGCTGACCTTGGAGAGCAAAGCCATAGATAAGAGAGAAGATGAGTAGAAAAAGACAAAAGGAAAGAAAGATACTGGAAGCCGTCCGTATAGAAGAGATGGCTGCCGAAGGGAAATCTTTGGCAAGACTAGAGAATGGAAAGGTGTTGTTTGTACCTTTCACGGCTCCGGGTGATCTGGTCGATGTACAGCTCGGAAGGAGCAGAAGCTCTTTTGCTGAAGGGCGTGTGGTGAAAATGTTAGAGCCGTCTCTGCATCGGGTCGAACCTCGTTGCCGTCATTTCGGAACATGTGGCGGATGCAAGTGGCAACACGTTCCTTATGCCATGCAACTGGCGATGAAAGAGCGTCAGGTATATGATCAACTCGAACGGATAGGCAAGATAGAGCTTAAGGACAGACGCTCTATTCTCGGCTCCAAAGAGATATTCGAGTATCGGAACAAGATGGAATACACTTTCTCCAATAAGCGTTGGGTTACAGCGGAAGAGATGCAGGAGATCGGCGATGGAGATGTTGGTTGCCGGGCGGGATTAGGGTTTCACATTCCCGGTATGTTCGATAAGGTGCTCAACATAGAGGAGTGTCACCTGCAAATAGACCTGTCCAACCGGATCCGTCTATTCGTCAGAGATTTTTGTCTGGCTCGTCCGGGGCAGTACCCGTTCTTCGATCTTAAAGAGCAGGTCGGATATATGCGCAATCTGGTTATCCGCACCTCTTCGACGGGAGAAGTGATGGTGCTGGTCATCTTTCACGAAGAAGACGAAGAGAAGAGCAGGACACTTCTCGATGCCATACTGGAACGGTTTGGAAACGAAATCACTACACTGCTCTACATAGTCAATCCGAAAAGAAACGACACCTACAATGACCTTGACGTGGTAACCTACTACGGCCCAGGATTTATCATGGAAGCCATGGAGGAGTTGCGCTTTAAGGTTGGACCGAAATCGTTTTATCAGACCAACTCCAAGCAGGCTTACGAGCTCTACTCACAAGTAAGAGAGATGGCAGGCATACAGCCTCACGAAGTGGTTTATGACCTGTACACCGGTACCGGGACTATCGCTTGCTTCCTCTCCAAATCCGCTTCAAAAATAGTGGGGATAGAGTATGTCGAAGACGCTGTAATAGATGCAAGGCACAATGCGGAAGATAATCAGCTTGACAACTTGACCTTCTTCGCCGGAGACATGAAAGATGTTCTCAATGATGAGTTTATACGGACACATGGCAAGCCGGATGTGATCATCACGGATCCTCCACGTGCCGGGATGCATCAGGATGTCGTCGAGACCATTCTTCGTGCAGCTCCGGAACGCATCGTGTACGTAAGCTGCAATCCTGCCACACAGGCAAGAGATCTTGCAATGATGGACTCTCATTACAGCGTGGAGCGTGTACAGCCGGTAGATATGTTCCCTCACACCCATCACGTGGAGAATATCGTTTTATTGCACAGACGATAATAGAATTGAAATTATCCCCTCTTATTTGTATTTTTGTATCAGTATTAAAATATAACGCGCATACCTTATATTGCTTATGGAAATGAAAACCTCATCTGCAATGGCAGCAGATAACATTCGTGTCTTAACTCTTTCCATGGTGGAGAAAGCCAAATCGGGACACCCCGGTGGGGCTATGGGCGGAGCAGACTTTGCTCATATTCTCTTCTCTGAGTTTATGGTTTATAACCCTAATGAGCCTCAATGGATCGCTCGTGACCGCTTCTTCCTCGATCCGGGACACATGTCTCCTATGCTCTATGCCACTCTTGCCCTTACCGGAAAGTATAGCATGGAAGAGCTACAAGAGTTTCGCCAATGGGGAAGTGTTACTCCCGGACACCCGGAGCTTGATGTGGCTCGCGGAGTAGAGAATACTTCCGGTCCTCTTGGTCAGGGTCATGCTTATGCGGTAGGGGCAGCCATTGCAGCCAAATATATGAAGGCTCATTTCGGAGAGGTGATGCGTCAGAAGATCTATGCTTTCATCTCTGATGGAGGCGTGCAAGAGGAGATCTCTCAAGGTGCCGGTCGCATGGCAGGACACTTCGGTTTGGACAACCTCATCATGTTCTATGATGCAAATAATGTACAGCTCTCCACAACGGTAAAGGAGGTTACATCGGAAGATGTCGCCGCCAAATACAAAGCGTGGGGATGGCACGTGATAGACATTAACGGCAATGATCATGACCAGATCCGTGCCGCTCTTCGTGAAGCTAATGCGACAACAGGAAAGCCAACGCTTATCATCGGTCGTACCATCATGGGCAAAGGAGCAGTGGGACCCGAAGGAGTCTCTTTTGAAAACAAGGTATCTACTCACGGACAGCCTCTAAGTGCGGCAGGTGCGGATGTTCCGGCAACAATCACAGGCTTAGGCGGAGATTCGGAAAATCCGTTCAGAATATTCCCCGAAGTGGAAGCTCTCTATGCTAAGCGCAAAGAGGAGCTCATCGCTCTCTCCGAAGATTGGAAAAAATCTTTTGCAACGTGGGAACAAGCAGAGCCGGAGCTTGCAAAGAAGCTGTCTCAATGGTGTTCCGGCAAGGCTCCCGAAGTGAACTGGGAAGAGATAGAACAAAAACCGGATCAGGCTACAAGAACTGCATCTGCTACCGTATTGAGCTATCTTGCTCAGCATGTGGAAAACATGATGGTAACAAGTGCAGACCTTTCCAACTCTGACAAGACAGACGGATTCTTAAAAAAGAGCACGACTTTCTCTCGTGACAATTATAAAGGAGCGTTCATCCAAAGTGGTGTGGCAGAACTCACCATGGCGTGTATCTGTAACGGTATTGCACTGCACGGAGGTCTTATTGCCGCATGCGGTACATTCTTTGTCTTCTCGGACTATATGAAACCTGCCGTACGCCTGGCTGCTCTGATGGAGCTTCCTGTCAAATACGTATGGACACACGATGCGTTCCGCGTAGGAGAAGATGGACCGACTCACGAACCGGTAGAGCAGGAAGCTCAGATACGTTTGTTGGAAAAGTTGAAGAATCATTCGGGTCAGAATGCTCTGCTTGCTCTTCGTCCTGCAGATGTACACGAGACAACGGTAGCATGGGAGTTGGCAATGAACAACACCAAAACACCGACGGCTTTAATCCTTTCTCGTCAAAATATAAAGAATCTGCCGGATAGCGACTACGCTAAAGCCCGTAGAACAGCTTTGGGTGCTTATACGCTTATAGGGCATCAAAGTCCGGACATCATCCTGCTTGCTTCCGGCTCGGAAGTATCTACTCTTGTGGAAGGAGCAGAGCTTCTTGAAGCAGAAGGGATACATGCCAATGTGGTATCCGTTCCATCGGAAGGGGTATTCATGAATCAGAACGACTCTTACAGACAGGAAGTTCTTCCTCCGAATGTACCTCGCTTCGGTCTTACCGCAGGTCTGCCCGTTACATTGGAGGGTCTGGTCGGAGCCCACGGAACGGTATGGGGACTGAATTCTTTCGGTTTCTCTGCGCCATATAAGGTGTTGGACGAAAAGCTTGGCTTTACAGCGCAAAACGTTTATACACAAGTAAAGAACCTGCTTGGTAAATAAAGAGATCGCATGGCTACTTCAATGATAGGCATGGCTTGTGATCATGCCGGATATACTTTGAAAGAAGAATTGAAGAAGATACTCCAAACTATGGGATACACAGTTAAAGATTTTGGTGCTTATAGTGATGAGAGTGTCGACTATCCCGACTTTGCTCACTCTCTTGCAAAGGAGATAGAGCAGGGGAATCTGAGCAGAGGCATTGCCATCTGCGGTTCGGGCAATGGTATCTCCATGACAGCCAACAAGCATTCCAATGTGCGTGCTGCTCTTTGCTGGATACCTGAAATCGCTCGCTTGGCAAGAGAGCACAATGATGCCAATATCCTCTCTCTACCTGCCCGGTTCATTACGACAGAAGAGGCGAAAGAGATCTTGGACATCTTCCTTAAAACTCCCTTTGAAGGCGGAAGACATGAGAGACGAGTTCGGAAGATAGAGCTATCGTAAATCTTGTAATATCAAAAAAGCAAGCCCACTGTTTCTGCTGATACAGTGGGCTTGCTTTTTTATTTCGTTTTGGAACTCTTTTTTCTTCTTTTCTCCCTTCGATGAAAGACACAAAGCGTCCTCTCCATTGAGATAAAAAGAATGGGAAGGACATAGCCGGAAATATAGGATGGCACGTTGGAACGTGAGGCTAAGACTATTGTGATAACCAAGAAGAGAGCAAAAAAGTTCATGACCGATACCTTCTTGCCCATGATACGCACATACCTCTCCTTATCTATGCCAAAGACAAAGAGAGACAAAAGCATCAACCCCAAACCAACGACACAGAAAATAGCAGATGTTACCCACAAAGAGCTGTAATAAGGTAATACTATAAGCAAGGCAACAAGCACCGCATAAGAGAATATTCCCCACAGATACCTCCTGCTATTCTTGTCAAAAAGAAAGAAACCAAAATACAAAACCGGTAGCAGAACCGGGAAGATGTATTCTTGTATTTGTTCTATACCCATCTCTTCTCTCCGTTTTAGTAAGATTTTTAATAGCTTCCTTATAGGGCAAATATAAGCAAAAGAGACAACTTATATCTGAGTTTATATTACTAACTTCGTGTTTTACAACAAACATAAATAAGAAAACTCTGTATGTATATCTCTTTAGCGGAACTCAAGCTAAGACTAAACAAAATATTTACAGCTTCTCAGGAGCTAACGAACAATGGGATAGACTCTATACTTATCCGGGCAAATGCCAACATGATCTATCTTACAGGAACAGTGGTATCGGGCTATGCTTATCTGCATAAAGAGTTGGAACTGCCTGTCTTCTTCATAGAGCGTCCATCTCAAGCCATCGATGAACTGCCGGAAAATTGCAGATACAGCGTCAGAAAACCGGAATTGATTCCCGACATCCTGAAAGAAAAAGGCTTTGCTATCACTGAACGGACAGCTTTGGAGCAGGAGGAGTTATCCTTTTCCGAGTATTGCAGACTCTCCAAGCTCTCTGTAACCGGTAAGGTTTCTCCTATAAGTGCAAACGGAATCATGCTCCGTGCAAGAATGGTCAAGACTCCATTTGAGATAGAAGTCATGAGAGAAAGTGCTCTTGTGCATTGTAAGATATACGAAGATGTTCCTCGCCTGTACAGGGAAGGGATGACGGAGTTGGAGTTGCAAATAGAGTTAGAAAGAGCTATGCGACTCCGTGGAAGCATCGGAACGTTCCGTTGTTACGGTCCAAGAATGGAAATCTTTATGGGGAACGTTATCAGTGGAGACAATGCTCAGTCTCCGGCTCCATACGATTTTGCAATGGGAGGAGTGGGAACACCTGCTATGCCAATGGGAGCAACGAATAGAATAATACGACCGAATAGCTCCGTAATGGTGGATCTTGCAGGGAACTATTCTGTTTATAATACAGACATCACAAGAAGTTACTCCGTTGGGACACTTCCCGATAGAGCTTACCATGCTCATGAAGTAGCTCGTAGTATATGTCGTTTTTTTGAACATCATGCAAAGCACGGCTCTTCAGTGGCTGACATTTATCTGCATGCACAAGAAAAAGTAGCGGAGGAGCAGCTTGAGTCGGTATTCATGGGTACGGAATTTCAAGCGAAATTCGTAGGGCATGGCATGGGTATTCAGATTAACGAACAGCCTGTACTCACAGGGAAAAGCAAGGATACCTTCCAAAGTGGAATGACCATAGCGGTAGAACCAAAGTTTGTCCTCCCCGGCATTGGACCGGTAGGTATGGAAAACACCTACCTTATCACCGATAATGGAGTAGAGCTGCTTACTCCCGTAGAAGAAAGTATAGTCCCTTTAGATAAGTAACAGAGGTCTTTCCAAACAGCAAACCGGATGATAAGTTTTATAATTCCCCTCTACAACAGACCGGATGAGATAGAAGAACTACTTGCTTCTCTCTCCCGGCAGTCCATACCCCATCAAAATATTTGGGAGGTTGTGGTTGTGGAAGATGGCTCATCATCTCCGGCAAAAGATATAATAGAACGCTGGCAGAAAAGTTTAGATATCACCTATCTTGTACAGAAGAATACAGGGCCGGCAGGAGCCAGAAATCATGGTGCATCGGTTGCAAAAGGAGAGATATTTGTATTCTTGGATTCAGACACAATACTTCCTCCAAAATATGTAGAAAATCTACTGAAAGAGATAAAGCAAGAAAGCGCCGATCTTTTTGGCGGACAGGATAGAGCCATGAAGGAGTTTACACCTCTGCAGAAAGCAATAGACTTCAGCATGACATCTTTTCTCACAACAGGAGGAATACGTGGTAGCAAGAGTGTAAAGCTGGATAAGTTTTATCCTCGTACCTTCAACATGGGAGTCTCACGAGAAGCATTTGAAAAAGTAAACGGCTTTGGAAATTTGCGTTTTGGGGAAGATATAGACTTCAGCATACGAGTCCTTCGTGCAGGCTATCATTCTGCTTTTTATCCTTCAATATGGCTTTATCATAAACGCAGAAGCACATACCGACAGTTCTACAAGCAAGTTTACAACAGCGGTATCGCACGCATCAATCTCTCCATGCTTCATCCCGGCACACTGAAAGCAGTACACCTGTTTCCGACCCTATTTGTATTAGGACATTTGGCATTACTTCTTTTGGCTGTAACCATATCGTCTTGGTGGTTGATTCCAATCTTTGCTTACATGGCAGCCTTAATGATCGCCGCATGGTACAGAACAGGCTCTCTAAGTATCGGACTTAAAGCAATATGCACCAGCTATATCCAGCTTTACGGATATGGTATAGGTTTTCTCCATGCACTTTGGCAACGAATGATAAAGAGAAAAGAAAATTTCACGAAGTACGAAAAGAATTTTTACGAATAAAATTTATAACTTCCCCTTTCACTTCAGACTCAAAACAGACAATATCAATATGAATATAAAAGAGTTCCTCAAACGTCCCTGGCTAATATCGGCAGCACTTATTCTTCTCATGGCCGGTATAGCGTTCCTATACTTTTTCCCTGCCAATGTAGAGGGAAGAATACTTTTCCAAATGGATGGATTGGGAGCTTCCGGTATGGCTCAAGATGTAAGAGAATACCGACAAGAGACAGGAGAGAACTCTCTCTGGACAGAGAGCGCATTCGGAGGCATGCCTATGTATCAGATATCTCCGACATATCCATCCGCATCAAACCTGAAGACGATAGGTGATCTCTACAAGCTGAAGAAGCCTTTTGATCTGATGCCGGGAGATAGTTATCTGCTCTTTGCTATGCTTCTTGGGTTTTACATCTTCATGCGTGCATGGGGAGTGAAAAGGCTTTCCTCTTTTGCAGGAGCAGTAATGTGGACATTCTCATCCTACTTCATCATCCTTATAGATGCCGGGCATATATGGAAGCTACTTGCTCTCATGTATATTCCACCCACTATAGCCGGCTTGGTGCTACTCTATAAACGTAAGAAATGGCTGCTTGGAACATTCGTAATAGCCCTCTTCTCCGCCTTACAGATCTACTCCAATCACATACAGATGAGCTATTACTTTGGTTTTCTAATGCTGGCTCTGGTGATAGGATGGGCGGTAGAAGCTTATAGGTCTAAAGCGTGGAAGCCTTTCCTCTTGGCTACTCTGCTTGCTTTTGTTGGAGGACTTATAGGAGTGGCGACAAATGCAACCAATCTTTATCATACCTATAAATACAGCAAGGAGACTATGCGAGGTGGTAGCGAATTAACACCTAAAGCAGATGATGGACAAGAGCACACGACTACAGCCGGAGGTCTTGACAAAGCTTATATCACGCAGTGGAGCTATGGTATAGATGAGATGCTTACTTTCCTCATACCGGATGCCAAAGGAGGCTATTCTACTCAGATTGGGACATCGAACAGGGATATGCTATCGGAGATACAAGAGCCATACAGACCTTTCGTTGCTCAACAAAACAGATATTGGGGCGATCAGCCCTTCACGGCAGGGCCTGTATATGTCGGTGCTGTCGTACTCTTTCTTTTCTTTCTTGGGCTTTTGATTGTCAAAGGACCTGTTAAATGGGCTGTGGCAGGAGCAACTCTTCTCACCGTGATGCTCTCTTGGGGACATAATATGATATGGCTGACGGATATTTTCATCGACTATTTCCCGATGTATAACAAGTTCCGGACACCATCATCCATACTTGTCGTGGCCGAGTTTACCATACCATTTCTTGCCATTTTAGGACTTACGAAATGGATACAGACCCCTAAAGCACTCAAGACATACAAGAACGAGTATATTATCGCAGCGGCATTGACAGGCGGAGTAGCTCTTATCTTTGCTCTCTTTCCCGGACTATATGGCGGATTTTTAAGCGATGAAGAGCAAAGAATATTAGCCCCCTATATAGCACAAAACCAAGAATTTCAGATAGCGGTCGGGGAGCTAAGAAATATCCGAGAAGCTCTGTTCACCGCAGATGCTTGGAGAGCGGTGATATTCTCCCTTTTAGGCATGGCTGTTTTGGCAGGGTCAGCCTACGGCAAGCTGAATAAAACACTGACCGTTGCTGCCGTTACCATATTGGCGATTGTCGATCTTTGGAGCGTGGATAAACGTTACCTGAACGACGAGAAGTATCATGACGCCAACAGACTAATGGAGCAAACCTATGCTAAAACCGAAGCAGACAAGTATATCCTGCAAGACACAACCGATTATAGGGTAATGAACTTGGCTGTAAACACCTTCAACGATGCCACAACAAGCTACCATCACAACTCTGTCGGAGGCTATCATGCAGCGAAGTTGCAGCGGTATCAGGATCTTATAGAGAGTTACCTCTCCAAGATGGATAGAAATATTCTGCGAGCTCTCAATACCAAATACTACATTCTGCCCGACTCTCTTCGAGGACTAAGCGTGGTAGAAGATTCTCTGGCTTATGGCAATGGTTGGTTTGTTTCCTCTGTAAAAAAGGTAAAAGGAGCGGACGAAGAGTTTAAGGCTATCGGAGAAAATAATCTGAGAGAGGTTGCCGTCATAGAGCAGACTTACCTGCAAGACTTAAAAGGGAAGAAGAGCTTTGAGACAGATAGCACAGCCACCATATCTTTAGTAAGCAAGCTCCCGAACAGAAAGGTGTATCGTACTAGCAACAAAGCAGATGGCTTAGCTGTTTTTTCCGAAATATTTTATAAAGATGGCTGGAATGTTACCATAGACGGAGAGACTGCGAAGCTGTTACGAACCAACTATATTTTGAGAGCATTACCCATACCGGCAGGGGAGCATACCATTGAGATGTGGTTCGATCCTGCTTCTGTTCACACAACAGAGCGGATAGCATCCGTTGCCGGCTGGATTATCCTGCTACTCATGGTGGCAACCATCGGTTTTGCAGGAAGCAAATACATAAGAAGAAGAAAATCAGAATAAAGAAAGCGACTATGAAAGAGACAATGCCAACCCCTATTTATCTTAAGACTACCACCTCTACCAACAACTATCTGCGTGCTTATTTGGAAGAGCATCCGGATACAGAATGTTGGCAGGTAGTCTACACGGACAACCAAACAGAGGGAAGAGGTCAGCGAGGGAATATATGGGTATCGGAACCGGGAAAGAATCTCACAATGAGTTTATTCTTCCGCAGCAGCAAGCGACGAGAAGAGTTTCACCCTTTTGATATTTCAGTATTTACCTCTTTAGCTATACGAACAGTCATAAAAGAGTATATCCCCAGAGGGAAGAAAGTATCCATCAAGTGGCCCAATGATATATTTGTAGAGGATAGAAAAGTAGCCGGAGTACTCATTGAGAATGAGTGGGAAGGTTCCGAATTCAAACAAGCGATAGTGGGTATCGGTATCAATATCAACCAACTCCTGTTCGACCCCAAAGATGCACCCAATGCCACTTCCATTCTGATAGAAAGAGAAGATGGAAAAGAGGTGGATATCTACTCTTTTATGATACGATGCACGGAAGAGATCATCAAGATATGGCGACAGATGAAGGTAGATTTTGTTTCTCCGAGGGACGAATACAACAATCTTCTCTATCGAAAAGATGGACGTCTGCATGAGTTTGAAACAGCCGAGGGGACTCTTAAGCTACTCGTAGAAGGTGTAGATGTGGATGGTATGTTGCGTCTGTATGATCCGACAACCGATGTCAGACGTAAATTTGCATTCAAAGAAGTAAGCTATATCCTGTAATCTCTAAGCTATCTCATCTATATGATCGAATACATCAAAGGTTCCATAACATCCCTACATCCGACTACTGCGGTGGTTGAAGTCTCCGGCATAGGATATGAAGTACATATTTCGCTCTTTTCCTACAATCTTCTCCAGAAAGTTCAAGAGAGTAAAATCTACATCCATGAGATAATTCGAGAAGATGCACACGATCTTTTCGGATTTGTTCAGCCCGAAGAGCGAGCGCTTTTCCGCCTGCTTATCACGGTAAATGGAGTTGGAGCAAACACAGCAAGGCTGATACTATCCTCCTATTCTCCCGGAGAGCTTTCCCGACACATATCCTTAGGCAACGATACAGCCCTGAAAGGGGTAAAAGGTATAGGGGCTAAGACCTCCCAAAGAATCATTCTTGACCTGAAGGATAAGATCACCGGAATCATTCCGGCAGAACAGTTTGCCGGAACGGCAGAGGTGATAGAAGATATAGATACCGCAGAAACACAAGCAGAAAAAGAGGAAGCGGTAAGTGCTTTTGTCGTTCTCGGCTATCCTCGTGCTGCTGCCAAGAAAGTGGTAGATACGCTTTTCAAGAAATATCCGGAGCTTTCTCTGAACGAAAAAATAAAGAAAGGGCTCACGATGCTCTAAAAACAAAATCAAGTGTGGGGCAGTAAGAGAGATAAACATCCATTGTGCCTTTTAAGACGCACACTCTTGGCTTTGGGAGCTTTGTTCTGTATCTCATTGCCGCTTACTGCTCAGACCGATACTCTTGTTGTATCTGCTTCCAAATCCAAGTTTTATATCCGACCACTTGGAAATGCGGGAGTAGCGACAGGAATAAAAACAATAGAAAATCTCAATCCGACCCTCCCCATGCATTTACGCAAGAGGAGGGTCTTTAATTTTGAAAACAACCTTGACCTTATACTTGAAGCAGGTATTAAAGACAGGGTAAAACTGCAAGTCGGATTCAATAACAGCTCCCCTTTTGCTCGCAAGCAACGTTTACTCAAGTTGCAGTATATGGGACTTGAAAACGACCCCTTGAGGAGTCTTGATGCAGGATATTTTGACTTTCGCAGCGAAAACTCCCTGATCCTTCCCATGGGAAACCTCATGGGATTGCGTTCTATTTGGAATATAGGACACTTGGAAGTAGAGGCTTTTGCCTCCAGGCAGGAAGGAGAGAGCCGAACAATCCACAGGGAGAACGCCTCTCAAGAGCGACACTCTTTCTCTTTAAGAGCTTCCGACTACGATTTCCGAAAGCACTTCTTCCTCTCTCCCGCATTCCGAGATGCGTTTCCCGATGCAATGCATTCTATTCCGATACTCTCCTCTCCCTACACGGTGGAAGAGGTAGAAGTATGGATTACCAGTCGTTATACTGTCATGGAGGATGTAAGAGATATTGTCGCTTTCACTCCCAAGCTCGGAGAGATGCGCGCCTCTTTGATAAAAAAGTATGAAGCGACACTGCAAGACAAACAGGTGGAAGAGGCAGAAGCCATCCTCTCATCGGAAGATCCACAGAGCTTTTCCGTGATCAGAAATGCTCGAAGAATGATGCCCTCGGAGTACAGCCTCCATCCCTTACTCGGCATACTCTCTCTAAAAAGAGCTCTTGCTCCGGACGAACTGCTCGCTGTATCTTTTCGGTACCACCATCAAAACGGAGGCGAAGAGGTGGGACAGCGATCTATCTCATCTGCCAATAAATCTTCCGTCATAGTGGGACAGCTTCTATCGGCATGGGATAAGTCTCCCAACCATCCCACTTATCCTCTGATGCTAAAGAATATATACACTCTCACACCGGGAGGAGGAGTAGAACCGGATAAGGTAAAAGTGGATCTTCTCGTAATGCCACATGGAGAAAGTGTGGAGAGTCGCTTTATCAACCAACTCTCCTTGGCTACTCTTCTCAAGCTGGACTTTGCCAAACCGGACGGCACACAAGGGACAGACGGCATACCCGACCTGCTCACGGATATATCCTACATAAAAGAGACAGGCTCTCTTTTGTTTCCCCTCTTGGAGCCTTTCGGTAAAGATTTGGAGCAACTGCTGGGAGGCTCCTCCCCCTATGCCTATCATGCACTCTACGACAGCACTCTTACCGTGGCAAAGCGGCAAAAAGAGAAAGACCGGTTCTTTCTCCGAGGATATTATGAACGAAGTGGAGGCACGGGAGAAATATTGTTGGGAGCCACCAATATCCCTCAAGGAAGCGTAAGGGTAACAGCAGGAGGAAGACCTCTGACAGAGCATAAAGACTACACTGTAGACTATCTCTCCGGAGTGGTACATATTACAAATCCGCTCATTCTCAAAGCAGAACTTCCGGTAGAGGTCAATATAGACGATCCGGCACAGCGGTTCAAGAAGAAGAAAGACCTCATCGGATTGGAAGCCCGATGGGCTCCCGTCAAAGGTCTCTCCTTGACCTCTTCACTGCTCCACTACGATGAAGAGAGCGCACTATCCCGAACTTATTTGGGACAGGAAGAGGTGGAAAATCGCATGCTCGGCTTCTCTCTTCGCTACGATACGGATCTCCCGAAAGTTCATGCCTGGATAGAGCGCATCAGTGGCAAGACACACGATGCTCCGTCCCGATTCTCCGTAAAAGGTTCTTATGCCAAACTGTGGAGCAGACTGAAAGGAAGAAACGGAGAGATCATCATAGACGACTTTGATACCCCTACTCCCTACGTAGATCTCACCTATCCCGAAGCATGGCATCTGGGTTCGGCTCCCTTTTTACAGCAGCAACTTTTGGATCCCGTTAAGCAAAACTATACCAGATCTCACCTTTCATGGTATAGAATAGACCCCATGTTGCAGTACGAATGGAGAGAAGCGGGCTACCCTTTACCCCAAGGAGCTCATCCCGGCATCTTTCATCTTCAAAGAGAAGTAAGTGTCAGCGAACTCTTTCCATCTCGTCATACCGAAACTCTTACCTCTTATCTGCCTGTTCTGAACCTCTCTTTCTATCCGATGGAGCGAGGCAGTTACAATCTCAATCCGGACTCATTTTCTCCCAAAGAGCAGTGGGCAAGTATCATTCAACGTCTTCCTTTCTCCGATTTTGAAGAAGAAAATATCGAGTACATGGAGTTTTGGATGATGGATCCTTATGTCGGAAAGCCGGACAAAGAGTATGGCTCCGGACGGTTGGTCATAGACCTCGGACAGATTTCGGAAGATATTCTCAAAGATGGTACTATCGGAGCAGAAAATCTACTCCCCACACCCGAAAACCCCAATAAACCTTTTATCTCCACCGTATGGGGCAAAGCCGGAACGGGACGCATTCAGACCAAAGCATTCAACTTTGAAAACCTTGATGAGGTCAAGGCTCAGGATGTCGGCTTGAATGGCATCAGCTCGCAGGAAGAGCAGAGTCATCCGCTGTATGCCTCTTTTTTACAGGCATGGAAAAACAGCCTCTCCCAACAGGCTCTTCGGGAAGAGATGCTCTACCCATTCTCTCGGCTCCACTCTCCATCCGGGGACAGATACCTCTCTCCTCTTGATCCTTTCTGGCTTTCACTGCCTCAAACGTCTCTTCTGTTTCGGCATAAGTACATCAACGGAACAGAAGGAAACTCCCTTCCCGGTTACGATCCGTCCGGCAGGGCATTGGCTGCAACGCTCAATCCCGACAGCAAAGATCTGGACGGGAATCACTCTCTGCTCGATAAAGAGAGCTTTTTCCGCTACACCATTCCTCTTTCTCGTCAGGCACTCTCTTCGGGAGAAGCTTATGTGGAGAGCTTTGTGGAGACACCCGTGAAACTGCCTGACGGAAGCCAAGAAAATATTCGCTGGTACAAAATCAAAATTCCTCTCAAGTCCTATGGCGAGTTGGTCGGCAATATTTCCGACTTCCGCCACATTCCGTTCGTTCGTCTCTCCATCACCGGATTTGAAGAGGAGATCCACCTGAGGTTTACGGGATGGAAGCTCTCCCAATCCGAATGGAGGGCTGCCTCTGTTCTCTCCGAGTCGGGCATACAATCCTCGTCCGCCGTTTCGGCTGTCAGCAGTGTAAGCATAGAGGAAGACTCCGGTTGCCTGCCTGTTAATTACATTTCTCCGCCCGGCATTTGGAGAGAGCGCGAAGAGGGTGTGCACACCACCTATGTGCCTGATGAGAAAGCTCTCGCCCTGCAAATAAAAAATCTCGAACCGGGTGCCATTTCCGGTATTTACAGAACACTCTCCACAGATTTGAGAGATTACGAAAGGCTGACCCTCTTCACCCACGCAGAAAATCTCAAAGAGGCGATAGAGCAGGCAGGAACCGGAGATATACGTTTATCGTTCAGAATAGGGGACGACCACTCCGAGAACTACTACGAGTACGAAATCCCTCTTTCGATAACCTCTCCCGGAAAGTACAATAATAACTCCGCCTCCGACAGAGAAGCCGTCTGGCCGCAAGCCAACTATGTGGATATTCTGCTCGAAGAGTGGACGCAGCTCAAAGCCGAACGCAATACCGCATTGGTTTCAAACGGAATCTCCATTGGCACTCCCTATGCCAAGCAGAAAGGAGAAGCCGTTTACAGGGTAAAGGGAAATCCGAACCTCGCAAACATCCGTACCGTCTTTATCGGTCTTATAAACGCCTCTGCCACCCCAAAAGATATAGAGTTGTGGTGCAACCATTGGAGTCTGAAAGGCTCTTCTCTATCTTCCGGAAGCAGTATGGAGCTGGATAGCTCTCTTTCTCTCGGTAATATAGGCAACGTCTCTTTCCGTGCAAGAGAGCGGACACCCGGCTTCGGCTCTATCAATGAAATGTACAGCCGTAGAGACCGAAGCCATAAAAGAGAAAAAGAGTGGAGTGCCAACCTGCAAGCAGGAGAGCTGTTTCCTGCCTCGTGGAAGCTCTCCATCCCTCTCTTTATACGCCAAAGCAGGGTACACTCGACACCCGAATATGATCCGGTACAGGGGGACATACGCACCAACGAAGCATCTGAAAAGATTTCATCGGAGCGAGTGTTGCTCACGACAATATCTGCTCCCGATATAGGCTGGAAGCTGAGAAGCAAAAGTCCCATGCCTTACGACCCGTCCAACATTCGCTTCTCCTTTTTTCTTCAAAGGCATACGGCGGAAAATGCGCTCTCTCTTTTCGACAACAGAGAGCACGCCAAGCTCTCCTTGGAGTACGACTATATCGCCCCACGTAAAACATTTACCCCCTTGTCTCTACAAGTGTGGCCTACTCGTCTGTTCTATAAAAACAGCATGGAAAGGCTGTACGGCGAACAGCAGGAGCGTGCAAGAACACAGCTTCTACCCCCCATCCGTCTACACCATAAATGGGATTGGATGCAGGACTTTAAGCTGGAGTGGCAACTCTCGCCCAGGCTCTTCTGGAAGTGGGAAAGCGGTCATCGGGCACTCATACGGGAACCATATCTGAGAGTGAATCGCCATTTTGCAAAAGCAGACTACGATGTGTGGAGAGACTCTGTACTGCATGAGATCAAACAGTGGGGCGATCCTTATATGCACACTACCGCTACCGAGATGGCGTACACACTGCCTCTCCAAGAGATCAAGTGGCTCAAACGATCGGTTCACGGCTCTCTGCGCCACATCAGTTCCGCCTCATGGCAGAGAGGAAACCGGTCGGAAAAGCTCTTTTCGGGGCATCAGCTCTCCGGCAATGCTCGAACGGAATTGTCGGCAACGCTGTCTGCCGAAGCACTTTACAGAGCCATCTTTCCTCAAGATGAGGGTTCGTGGAGCAGGGGCAACAGCTCCGGCAAATCCTTTTGGCGCAGTCTCCCTTATACCATTCGCAGGTTCATCCTCCACAAGCAGTGGCAAACCTCCTCTCGCTATCCACACCTGAAACCCAAAGTGAGCGGACTCTTCGGAGAACAGCTCCGGGACGACACCGGAAGCCGTACTCCCATATTCTCCTACCTGTTGGGGTTGGAGCACAGCTCCAAATTCAGAGACGCTCTTCTGCATGGCGGAAATCTCCTGCAAGGAGCTACGCACAACTCCCCATCCACCCTCTATTACAGAGAGGAACAGACGCTTACGGCACAGCTCTCCCCGTGGAACGGACTATCCATAGATCTTCTTCTGCATTCCGCTTTCGATACCAAACAGGATCTCTACACACAGGGCAGTAGTCCGGCTCTTCGCCGACACACTTCTACACAAAGCTCCTCGATTCTCTTTTTGAAGTCTCATCAAATTCCGGAAGAACTCACCACCGTGTCCTCCATACCCCTTCTGCCCTCTTGGGAGATAAGGTGGCAACTCCCTCTCGACGGCTCCTCCCGATGGCTTCAACGGCTCTCTTTACGGCACAGCTACAGAGGTCTATCCACCAGAGCAGATGCGGACATCCGGGCATATCCTACGACAATAAAAGCTCCTGCCCTTGCTCCGGAGAGGTACGAAGTGAAAGCGGATTTCTTCCCCCTTATCGGGGTGGATGCTTCTCTCTTCAACTCTTTCACCTGCATCTTCCAATACAACACCGGAAAAGGATTTCTCTATTCGGGTTCATCGGGACGAGTGATAGAGAGTGCGCAGAACGAGCTGCATCTGTCTCTCGATTACAGAGTATCCGGACTGAACAAAGTCTCTTTCAGACTTCTTCCTTCTCTGAAGCCGCAAAAGCAAGAGCTGTCTTTCCATCTCTCTTACCGCCGATCCGAAAAGCTCTCTTGGACCTATCTTCGCAAGGACAACAGCTCCGGTGTGCTCTTTTCAAATCCGGAAGCAACGCAAGGACTGCGGACGCATAGCCTGAAAACAGCTGTGGAGTACGCTTTGGGAAGCGACTTCTCGGTAAGGCTCTTTTATGACCGAGACCTTACCACACCTCTCATCTCTCCGGTTATGTTTCCCACCTCTCTCTCCTACCTCGGCATCATGTTTAAGGTCGGCTTCCGCTAAGATCTCTTTCGGATCACGGAATGCAAACATATAAAATGGCATTGAAGCCTATAAAAAGATCTCCCAAACAGGTTCAAAACAATTTCTATATAGGGTAAAAAAGAAAAATCAAACTTTGATTTCTAAAAATCGAAGTTTGATTTCCACCATTCAAGGCTTGATTTGTACCAACCAAAACTTGATGCTGTTTTCCGATAAGCTTTATCGGGAGTATCGAATAGGTTCAAGTAAACTTGTGAACAGGTTCAGATCATCTTCATAAACGCTCTATACAAAAGCTCTGTTCCCTCCGAGCAGAGACTTTGACCCGATGAGCAGTAACATCGTTCGCACGGAGTTAGTGGATGGAGGCTTGCGGCTGATGATCCTGCAAGAGAGAGAGATCTTCCTGATACTTCTTGATCAGCTTTATTGCATCCTTTGAAGCATTCTGGTGAGCTATCTTTTTGTTGTGTCCCACCCCTATCGCCAAAGGCTTTTGTCGCCCATCGGTGAAGATGGCACAGCGGTGCATCAGTCCGAGATTGGGATCGACGAACGAGTCCAAATCGCGATACTCATAGTCTATCTTGTTTCGCTGCATGAAGATGATGAACTCCGTCTTGAAGTTTTCCTCCTTCACGGAGGTCTTCTCTATGTTCTTGACATCTATGACAACGTGTTTGAGGACAAACTTACGGGCAGCATCGTACCCTTTGTCCAGATAGATGGCTCCGACCAAAGCCTCAAGACAGTTTCCGAGAGCGGCACTGCCTTGCTTGTCCAACCCCTTGGAGGAGTGCAGGTAATGCTCCAGCCCCAGCTTTTGAGCCACATGATTGAGATTGTTCCTATTGACCAGGATAGAACGCAACGAGGTAAGCTGCCCTTCGGACTCCTCCGGATAGAGGTCAAACAGCGCATGCCCGACAACGAGAGATATGACGGAGTCTCCCAAGTATTCGAGTCTCTCGTTGCTCTCACGCCTTTTGCCCCTTGAAGCAGACCTGTGCGTAAATGCCGTGGTATAGAGTTTGAGATTTCGAGGTTTATACCCGATAAGCTGTTCTAAACGTAAGTAAGGCTTCCCTGCCGAACGGTTGAGAAGCCTTATCTTACGTTTTAAGAAACTACAAATCATGAGCTTCTGTATCTTTTTGTCAAGAGTTATACTTCTTGAATATCACGCTGGCGTTGTGTCCTCCAAAGCCAAAGGTGTTTGAAAGAGCACAGCGAACAGGGCGTTCTTGCTTGGTGTTGAAGGTGAAGTTGAGCTTATAATCTATCTCTTCGTCTTCGTCTCCCGCTTCGTGATTTATGGTAGGAGGTACAACATCATTCTTTACGGAAAGAACGGTGATAAGAGATTCGATCGCTCCTGCAGCCCCTAACAAGTGTCCTGTCATAGACTTTGTAGAGCTGATATTGAGCTTATAAGCATGATCGCCGAACACTGCCTGTATAGCCTTTACTTCCGAAACGTCTCCGACCGGAGTACTTGTTCCGTGAACGTTTATGTAGTCTATGTCTTCCGGCTTAAGCTCTGCATCTTCCAAAGCGTTCCTCATTACCAACTTTGCTCCCAAGCCTTCCGGGTGAGAAGCAGTAAGGTGATGAGCATCTGCGGAAAGCCCTGTTCCGGCAACCTCAGCGTAGATCTTCGCTCCTCTTGCCAAGGCATGCTCCAACTCTTCAAGGATAAGCACTGCACCTCCTTCGCCCATGACAAATCCGTCACGAGACTTACTGAACGGACGAGATGCACCCTTAGGATCATCATTGCGGGTAGAAAGGGCTTGAAGTGCATTGAAACCTCCAACGCCGGATACACAGATAGTGGCTTCCGATCCGCCTGCCACAATCATGTTTGCCTTACCCAAACGGATATAGTTGAAGGCATCGGAGATGGCATTGGTAGAGGATGCACAAGCACTTACCGTAGCAAAGTTGGGACCGCGAAAGCCATACTTCATGGAGATATGGCCTGCTGCAATATCCGCTATCATCTTCGGGATAAAGAAAGGACTGAAGCGAGGAGCTTTTCCGGGCTCGTATTGCATGATCTCTTCTTCAAATGTACGAAGACCACCAATACCGGCAGCGAAAATGACTCCAACCTTATCCAAATCTTCTTTCTCTATATCTATTCCGGCGTCCTTGACAGCTTCATCCGCAGCAACAAGGGCAAACTGTGCATATCTATCATACTTACGCACTTCTTTTCTGTCGAAATAGCTCATAGGATCAAAGCCTTTAACCTCGCAGGCAAACTTTGTCTTAAACTCGCTTGCATCGAACAGCGTGATAGGTGCTGCCCCAGATTCTCCATTGAGCACAGCAGCCCATGTCTCCGGAACATTATGTCCTAATGGTGTTATGGCTCCGAGGCCTGTAACTACGACTCTTTTTAGTTGCATTTTAATAGGTTCTTGTTTAAGTATATAATATAATGTGTTGTCTTTTCCTCATCAAAGTTACTAAAAAGAAAATACTGCAGAAACACCACTATAATACCCTGACATTATGAGGGAGTGGGTTCATGCAGTATTCTCCTTTTATTAAGAAAACAAACCTCTGCCTATATGGAAATAAAGTAAGAAGAGGTTCCGATCAGATCGTAGTGCTTACGCTTGAAGCTTAGCTGCGATGTGATCCATAGCATCACCCACAGTCTTGATGTTTTGAGCTTCTGTATCGTCGATGCTGATACCGAAAGTCTTTTCAAAGTCCATGATAAGCTCTACTGTATCCAATGAGTCAGCACCAAGATCATTAGTGAAGCTTGCAGTTGCTGTTACTTCAGATGCTTGAACGTTTAGCTTATCTACGATAATGTCCACTACTTTCTTTTCCAATTCTGTTCTGTCCATAATTCTTTTAATTATAGGTTTATATAAATACTTTTTTCTGTCTATCTTTGTTTGCAAAAGTAGAGAAAAAAGTTTTAGTAGCGCAATATTTATGCTCATCAACCGCATAAATGTGCTATATTTAACTCTCAAGGCGCAAAAATAACTCAAATTAACATCAATATGCTTAGTAGGCTTGTCATTTTTGCTTCAGGTAGTGGTTCCAATGCAGAAAATATTATTCGTTATTTTCGATCCTCTCAAAAGAAAAGTAAGACCGAAGTTGTAGCGGTTGTATCCAATAACAAAGATGCGTATGTCCATCGACGTGCAGAGAGTCTTACCGTACCATCCTACACGCTCAGCACAGCAGATCTTACCAAAAATCCGGAAAATCTGATGATGCTTCTACAAACCTTGAAAGCAACACACATCATTCTGGCAGGCTACCTCCTGCTTATCCCCGAATGGTTATTGGCTGCATTCCCCGGGAAGATCGTGAATATACACCCGGCTCTGCTGCCTGCGTATGGCGGCAAAGGCATGTACGGACATCATGTACACGAAGCAGTGGTAGCCGCCAAGGAGAGTAAGTCGGGAATAACCATACATATCATAGACGAAGAGTACGACAAGGGAAAGATTCTGTTTCAAGCAGAGGTCGAACTTAGTCCGACAGACACTCCCGATGATGTCGCACACAAAATATCGCTTTTGGAACAAGCACACTTTCCAAAAGTTATAGACGAATGGATAGAACACTCCTTCCATGAATGACAACTACATAGAAATAGCGGGAGCAAGAGTTAATAACCTCAAGAACATCTCCTTAAGAATACCAAGAAATCGCTTCATTGTCGTAAGCGGACTCTCCGGATCCGGAAAAAGTTCCCTTGCTTTCGATACTCTGTATGCAGAAGGTAAGAGGAGATATGTGGAGAGTCTTTCGGCTTATGCCCGACAGTTTGTGGGCAAAATGTCCAAACCGGAGTGCGATTACATCAAAGGGATTCCTCCGGCAATAGCGATAGAACAGAGAGTTACATCCCGTAATCCAAGATCGACGGTAGGAACATCCACCGAGATATACGACTATATGCGTATGCTTTATGCTCGTGTGGGAAAGACCATCAGCCCGATAAGCGGAAAGGAGGTTCAGCGCCACAGCACCGCCGATGTGTTATTGTTCATACAACACTCTCTTTCTGAAGGAGCAAGATATATGATCACGGCTCCGATCAAAATACCTGAGGGCAGAACCGTGGAGGCTCATTTGGGTATTCTTTCGGGTATTGGATACAGCAGGATTTTATTTGATGGAGAGGTTGTGCGCATCTCGGATATTCAAGATACCAAAGACCATTCCCTTTCAAACAGAATAAACAACGCATCCCGGCTATTCATCGTAGTGGACAGACTCTCTGCCATATCGGAATATGACGATAGCACACTCTCTCGTATCACCGATGCCATAGAGACCTGCTTCTTTGAAGGAAGAGGAAGCTGTATGATATTCCATCAGGAGAGCCCCGACAAGATTTGGCAAGAGACTCTGTTCAGCGACAGGTTTGAAGCAGACGAGATGGAGTTTGAAGAGCCTTCGGATAATATGTTCAGCTTCAACTCTCCGGTGGGAGCATGCCCAACCTGCGAAGGTTTCAGCAAAATAATAGGTATAGACCCGGAACTTGTCATACCTGATAAGAATCGCTCCGTTTATGATAACTGCGTGGCGTGTTGGAGAGGAGAGAAGATGTCGGAGATGCAAAGGGAGTTTATACAGAAAGCAGTAGAGAAATACGACTTTCCGATACATAAAGCATACAAAGATCTATCCCCAAAACAGCAGGATCTACTCTGGAATGGAGATGGAGAAATTTGGGGCATATACGACTTCTTCAAGTATTTGGAAGATCATCCAACCAAGATGCACTACCGCATTCTTTCGGCACGATATAAGGGTAAAACGACCTGTCCGACCTGCAAAGGCAAGAGGCTTAAGAAAGAAGCTCTATATGTCCAAGTGGGAGGAAAGAATATCGCCGAACTGGTAGATATATCTATCTGGGAATTGAAAGAGTTCCTGAACCAGCTAAAGCTTTCCCCTCATGACGAAAAGGTTGCAGGACGGATCTTGACAGAACTTCGGAACCGTGTTTCGTTCCTTGTCGATATAGGTCTTGGGTATCTAACCTGTTCTCGTACATCCAATACATTGTCCGGAGGAGAGACGCAACGCATTCATCTTTCCACTGCTCTTGGAAGCAGTCTTATAGGCTCTCTATACATATTGGATGAGCCGAGCATCGGTCTTCATGCCAGAGACACTCACCTTCTGATAGATGTTCTCCGCAGGCTGACAGATATAGGAAATACGGTGATGGTAGTAGAGCATGACGAAGATGTGATCTTATCCGCAGATGAAATTATAGACATCGGCCCGGATGCGGGAAGAAATGGAGGAGAGGTAGTCTATCAAGGTTCTCCTCACACCCTTCCGAAAACCAGCAGAAGCCATACAGTAGAATATCTTTCCGGAAGAGCTCAACTCTCTGTACCCGGGACCAGAAGAATATGGCAGCACAGTATCGGCATAAAAGGAGCACACATGCACAACCTTAAGCATGTAGATGTGGATGTCCCTCTACAAATCCTTACCGTAATAACAGGGGTAAGCGGCTCCGGGAAAAGTACTCTCATCAGAGAGATTTTATACGAAGGGGTTAAGAGAAGGCTGGAACAGGCATCAATGGAAGGCATTCTATGTGAAAATGTGGATGCTCCATTAGAATACATCGAGAGAGTAGAGTACGTGGATCAAAATGCCATAGGAAAAAGTTCACGCTCGAATCCCGTAACCTACGTAGGGGCTTATGATGATATCCGAAAGCTATATGCCTCTCTTCCGGCAAGCAAACAAATGGGATATACTCCGGCTCACTTTTCGTTCAACAAGGAGGGAGGAAGATGCGAAGCGTGTAAGGGAGAAGGCTCTATAACGGTGGAAATGCAGTTCATGGCAGATATTTCTCTTATCTGTGAGGAGTGTCATGGCAAAAGATTTCAGGATGATATTCTGGAGATCCGATTTGAAAATGTCTCTATTGCAGATCTGTTGGAGATGACAGTCAATCAAGCCATAGAGTTTTTCTCGGGACACAGCAAAAGCCATACTGAATGCAAAAAGATATCAGAGAAACTAACGGCTCTGCAAGACGTGGGTCTCGGGTATATAAAACTGGGACAAAGTTCTTCTACACTTTCCGGAGGAGAAAATCAACGCGTCAAGCTGGCATACTACCTATCCAACACCAATACGGGAAAGACCCTCTTCATTTTTGACGAACCTACCACCGGCTTGCACGTACACGATATATATAAGCTGATCAAGACCTTTGATGCTCTTATTGCACAGCAGCACTCCATCATAGTGGTCGAACACAATATGGAAATCATCAAGTGTGCCGACTACATTATAGACCTTGGTCCTGAAGGTGGAGATAAAGGAGGATATATCGTAGCCACCGGTACTCCGGAGGAGATAGCCCAATGTAAAGAAGGATATACAGGATATTTCTTAAAGGAAAAGCTTCATAAGTCTTAAGCTCAATAGCTATTCTCTCTACGCGAATAAAGATGAAATCTTGTCCCGAAACCTACCTGCATTATATCTGGAAGCATCGCCTTTACAGCTCTCTTACTACTGTGGATGGTATTGTCCCGGAAGTTCTTCATCCCGGAGAGCATAACCACGGGGCAGGGCCGGATTTTCTTTCAGCCAAGATCAGGATAGGAGAGGTTGAATGGGTAGGAGCTGTTGAAATTCATACCAATGCTTCCGAATGGAAACAACATGGGCACGATACCGACCCTGCCTATTCGGGAGTTATCTTGCACGTTGTCTTATCTCCCAATTCATCGGCACGCTCTGTTTCCGGATATGATATTCCCACTGCCGTAATGCAAATAGACTCTTCCGTACTGGGCAAACTCACGGATCTTAATATTAAAAACAGCTATCTCCGTTGCCTGCCCGAAGCTACAACTCTTCCGCCTAAAAGATGGAAATACCTTCAAGATCTTTGGCTTGTGGAGAGATTGGAGCAGAAAAGTAAAAAGGTACGAGAAATGGGGGAAGGGGCGGATTGGTCTCAGCGTCTTTACGTTCTCTTTCTGCGCTATATGGGTATGGGACACAACAATGGAGCGTTTGAACAGATAGCCAACTCTCTTCCACTCTCCTTTATTCGTAAGCACGCCAACCGAATTACCTCAATAGAAGCCATGCTATTGGGACAAGCGGGGCTTCTTGCAGAGCCATACTCAGATGAATATCATGCTTTTCTGGGACAAGAGTTTCTGTTTTATGCTCAAAAGTTCGGATTAACTCCCATGCCTAAAGGCTCCATCCGCTTTCTTCGACTTCGTCCCGTGGTTTTCCCGACACGCATGCTCGCTATATCGGCTGCAATTCTGCAAGATCACCATAGAGTAGAGCGACTGTTTTCTAATAATCCTTCCTACGCTATGCTGCTCTCTATTTTGGATGTAGAACCGAGTCCCTACTTCTGCCGACACTACCATTTCGGCAAACCGTCCGATAAAAAACTCAATGGATTGGGTACGGCAACGAAACAAAGCATTATCATCAATGTTTTCCTCCCACTGCTTTGGACTTACTATTCGGACACCATACAGAATGAAGCAAAACTAACCGAAAGAAAAAAGGAATTGCTGGATACCTATAAGCAGATAGCTCCCGAAAACAATCGAATAGTTCGCCTGTTTGAATCCCCCAATACCTTTGCTTCAATCTCCAATGCAGGAGAGAGCCAAGCCTTGATCCAACTCTACAAAAGCTACTGCATGGAGGGGCGATGTATGAATTGCCCCATTGCGGTACAGATACTGAGAGGAGAGTAACAGACTACTCTCAAAAGGGAGCAAGAGTTTCTTTCTAAAAAACTCTTTTAATACTTTAACTCTTTTGAGATAAGGCTGTTATCATGTACTTCGATATAAATGTGTAAATTTGCGCGAATAAAATAAGAAGACAAGTTTCACAAAGAAACCTCAGGATATAATCATTTAATGAGAAAAGATAAAAACTATCAGGTTCGAGTTCTTGCTCTACTATGGGTACTGCTTGGAGCTTTGGTTGCTCTTTACTTCCTCCCGGAAAAGATAGGCAGCCGGACTCTGAAACCGGTAGATATACTGTCTGATCTGCGAGAAGAGTCCGGTGATGAAAACGGAGATCTGACAGACGATATACTTCTTGCGGATGGCGATATACCTTCAGATGATAACGAAAATAGCGATCCGGATACACTTCTCTCAATACCTCCGGCAGATCCAAACGATGCAGATGATCTTTCCGAAAGAGGTCAGTACCTGAATGAAACGGATACCATAGATGGCACAACGGCAGAGCAGCTCGCTCCGGATACCAGACCCACCTATGATAGTCTGCTTAGAGCTACGAATACAGACACTTCGCTTACTCTCATCAGAGACTATACAGTAAACCGGCAAGGGATGCAAAAATTCTTCTCCAGCCTCAAGAACAGGGACAATCTCGGTCGTCCTGTGAGGATTGCCGTATTGGGAGACTCATTCATAGAGGGAGACATTTTTACGGATGCTCTCAGGAATCAGCTCCAGACCCGCTATGGTGGTTCGGGAGTAGGCTGGTTGGCTTTAACCTCTCAGGTTGCCGGCTTTCGGGCATCGGTACGACACGAATTCGGAGGATGGAAAACACACTCGTTGCTTGACAAATCTCCGTCAAAGCAGTCTATAACCGGATACTATCACACCTATTCGAGCGGTTCTCCCTGGGTCAAATACACACTTCCCGAAAGTGCAAAACCCATCGAACAGTCTTGGTTCTACTATAGAAGCAACGAAGATACGCAGATACAGGTTTCGGTTGGAGACAGTATCAGCAAACAGCTCTTGCCTGCAACGGAAGGAGTTGTTGTTGCTCACCTGCTCTATGAAGGTACGAGCAGAAGCGTGCGTCTGCGTGTAGATACGCCGAGTAGCAGCTTTGCGAGCTACGGTATTGCTTTGGATGGTAAGTCCGGAATATCTGTGGATAACTTTTCTTTAAGAGGCAACTCCGGGATACGCATCCTCTCAATAGACTCCTCGATCAATAAAGAATTTACGGACGCCCGTCCATACGACCTTATCATCCTTCAGTATGGGCTTAATGTGGCATCTGCAAAACAGACCAACTACTCCTCTTACATCAGTCAGATGCGTAAAGTCATCCGACAACTCAAACGCTCCAATCCTCGTGCAGACATTCTTCTCATGGGTGTTTCCGACAGAGGGCAGCGTTCTGCCGGCGGAGGAGCATCTACCATGCCGGGCGTTATTGCACTTCATCGCGCCCAAGAGCGACTTGCACAAGAAGAGCAGATCAGTTTTTACAGCCTGCTCGAAGCCATGCAAGAGCTTGGAGGCATAGCTAAACTGGCATCGCAGGGTGCTGCTGCCAAGGATTACACGCACTTGTCGCACAAAGGAGGGCGACTCGTGGCGACAAAATTTATGGAAGCATTTGATATTGAACAGAAGTACTATGACAAAATTAAACAAGAAAGTAGCCTTCTTGCTGCTTCTCATCTTTGGAATGTGGGGAGCTCAAGCGCAGACCAAGCTGCTTCATTTGGGAGATAGTCATATAAGATATGGCTATACAACTGCTCCTATCAAAGCTCTGTTGACGGACTTCTCGGTATCTTACACCGGAATAAACGGAGCAACCTTCTCCACCTTTACAGATCCGCAACAGATTCAAAACATCACGAAGATGCAGCCGGAAGTACTGGTTGTATCACTTGGAACAAACGACTCCTATACGTGGCGGTTCAGCGAATCCAATTTCAGACAACAGCTTGAAGATTTCACCTCTGCCATAACACAGGCTCTTCCTAACGTTCAGCTCTTTTTCACAACACCTCCTCCAAGTTTCTTGAAGCAGTCGAAGCGTATTCGCAATACCGGCAAGAAGAGCAAAAGAAAGTGGAGGACGACATACAGCTATCTCTTCAATCCCAATACCGCAAAGGCAGCAGCCATTATCCTCGATTTTGCAAAAAGCAACGGCTATGGCGTATATGACCTTTACCAACAGATCGGAACGGAAGAAGAAGCTCAAAGATGGGTCAGTAAAGGCTGGATGCATCAAGATCACATCCATTATACAAAGGAGGGCTATTTCAAGCATGGAGCATTGACCGCCGAGGCTTTACGACAGTTTCTCGACCAATCTTCTCATCCTTCTCTTATCTCATCCGACATGATAAGTGAAGTGAAGCTCTACAAAAAAGATACCTACTAACACCCCATAGCACAGTGAGCTTTTTAGAACACATAGATCTCTCACGCATCGGAGAAGTCCTAAAGTATGATCCGCAGGCCCCGCTGATCTTTTCCAGCGGGCTGTTCTTCTTCATGTTTCTTCTCTTCCTGCCTCTTTACTACCTGCTTCGCCGGCGAACATCTCTGCGCATCATCTACGTAGCCCTTTTCTCTTTGCTGTTTTACTACGAGAGCAGTGGCGAGTACGTTGTATTGCTGATGCTGGCTGCGACGAGCGACTTTCTCATCGGACACGCTTTATCTCGCAGCAGAGAGGGAGTAAGGAAGTATTGGGTCGCATTGAGTATGTGTATCAACCTTGGGGTGCTTGCCTACTTCAAATACTTCAACTTCCTTGGAGACATCGGAGTAACGTTACTGAACGAACTGGGACTGCTCGTCAATAAGCCCGAATGGATTCTGAAAGAGTGGACACTGCGCGACATCTTCCTGCCTGCCGGTATCTCTTTCTATACGTTCCAGACCATGAGCTACATCATAGACATCTATCGAGGGGAGGTGAAGCCTCTGAATCGCTGGATAGACTACCTGTTCTACGTTTCGTTCTTCCCTCAGCTCGTTGCCGGTCCCATAGTAAGGGCAAAAGATTTTGTCCCTCAAATCAGAAAGACACCCACTCTCGGCAGGACCGAATATGGCGAAGCTCTCGCACTTATCATCAGCGGTCTCTTCAAGAAAGCGATTATCTCGGACTACATCAGCCTCAATTTCGTAGACAGAATATTCGATGCCCCGGCTCTCTATACGGGATTGGAGAACCTGCTGGGTGCTTACGGATATGCGCTTCAAATATATTGCGACTTCTCCGGCTACTCGGATATGGCTATCGGTATAGCACTGCTTTTGGGCTTTAGATTCAACATCAACTTCGACTCTCCCTATCAGTCCGTCAATATCACCGAATTTTGGCGCAGATGGCACATTTCTCTCTCTTCGTGGTTGAAAGATTACCTCTACATCCCACTCGGTGGCAACAGGAAAGGACGCCTTAGAGCCTACATGAATCTCCTCATTACGATGCTTCTCGGAGGACTTTGGCACGGAGCCGCTCTGCGTTTCATCATCTGGGGAGCCCTTCATGGTATCGCATTGGCTGTTCATAAAGCATATCGGGAGCTTACTGTAAAGATCTTTGGAAAGCAACCCGAATCCAATTGGTTCAAACGAGTTGCCGGACGGCTTCTCACTTTTCATCTTGTTGTGGCGTCTTGGATCCTCTTCCGTGCCGATAACATGGAGGTCGTTCAAGCTATGTTCAAGCAGATATTCACCTCCTTTCACCCCGAAGTCTTCACTCAGTTTGTCGTAGGATACAAAGAAGTCTTTGCTCTTATGGTGCTCGGATTTGCTCTCCATTTCGTAGGACATAAGGGAGAAAAACGATTCCAAAACTTCATCAGCGAAACTCCTTTCGTGGTACAGGCACTTATTCTTGTAGGTCTTGTCTTCTGCGTCTTCCAGATAAGAAGCTCCGAGATTCAGCCGTTCATCTACTTCCAATTCTGATAAACGCACGACAAGCCTGTTTTAACCGAAACAAAGGATAAAAGAGCCTCTATCGAGAGTAAATTTTTATCGCTGTCCGGTAAAAATAGCGACCTACAAAGAATGGATGGTACCTCTTAAGACTCTTTCAGAATCTTTTGTACTAAAAAGGGAGAGCATAAAATATTAAAGACAGATTCGGACAGTGCCGGTGCAATAAGTATCGGCGCTGCTTTTTATTTGCCGTAACAGCAGCTCTGAACCCGATAAAAAGATGCGCTAAACAGCCTTTTAAGTTTGTTTTATCAGGTTCAGAGGTACAAACCAAGGCATGATTGGTGCAGAACAAGATACGAGTTGCAGCACTCAAGCGATGAATTGTGTCAGTCAAGGCATGATTTCAGACAGCAAAACTATTCAGAGGAAGTTTTATAAGCGTTTATCTC
>NZ_JQZX01000020.1:0-300 GCF_000765975.1 Porphyromonas canoris | reverse complement strand
GCTAAGTCGTAACAAGGTAGCCGTACCGGAAGGTGCGGCTGGAACACCTCCTTTCTGGAGCGAAGTATTCGTGTCTGTTGTTTATATAAATGACAGACAGCTATTGCTTGGGTATGAAGGGTAATGTACCCTGTCTGCTTGTTGAGAATGTATTCAATAGTACAATATATCATTCGATCCGTATGAGAGGGATCGAAATGAGTGGCGTGAGTCTCTACGGAGTACGATCTGCTATCCAGTCCTATAGCTCAGTTGGTTAGAGCGCTACACTGATAATGTAGAGGTCGGCAGTTCAAATCT